>NZ_NCGB01000026.1:0-40178 GCF_002278865.1 Sphingomonas sp. 28-62-11
AGGGAAGAAGAAGTAATGAGCAAGGGAATGTCTCTGTTCGAGAAGCGGCGTCGCCGCAACCGCACCGCGCTCCGCGCGCGGGGTTCGGGCCGTCCGCGTCTGTCGATCCATCGTTCGGGCAAGCATATCTATGCCCAGGTGATCGACGATACGGCTGGCAAGACGATCGTCGCCGCATCGACGCTGGAAAAGGACGTGCGCGGCACGAACGGATCCAACATCGAAGCAGCATCGAGTGTCGGCAAGCGTGTCGCCGAAGCGGCCGTGCAGGCAGGCGTCAAGCAGGTCGTCTTCGATCGCGGCGGCTTTCTGTATCATGGTCGCGTCAAGGCGCTGGCGGATGCCGCGCGCGAAGCCGGATTGGAGTTCTAATACATGTCCGATGAAATCCAGACCCAGGCGCCAGACGCAGCAGCCCCCGGCGGCGACAACCGTGGCGGTCCACCACGTGGCGGTCGCGGTCGCGGCGCACCCGGTGGTGGTGGCGGCAACCGTGACGGCCAGCGCCGTGACAGCCGTGGCGGTCGCGACAATCGCGGTCGTGGCGGCCCCGGTGCCGAGGACGGCGGCGAAGAGCTGATCGAAAAGCTCGTGCACATCAACCGCGTGTCGAAGACGGTGAAGGGCGGCAAGCGCTTCGGTTTCGCCGCACTCGTCGTGGTCGGCGATGGCAAGGGCCGTGTCGGCTTCGGCCATGGTAAGGCGCGCGAAGTGCCGGAAGCCATCAGCAAGGCGACCGCCGCTGCCAAAAAGGCAATGGTGCGCGTACCGCTGAAGGAAGGCCGCACGCTGCATCATGATGGCAAGGGCCATTTCGGTGCGGGTCTCGTGACCGTCCGTTCGGCACCACAGGGTACCGGCATCATCGCCGGCGGTCCAATGCGCGCCGTGTTTGAATCGCTGGGCGTGGCAGACGTGGTGACCAAGTCGGTCGGCACCTCCAACCCCTATAACATGATCCGGGCAACCTTTGAGGCGCTGGTCAACCAGACCAGCCCCAAGGCGGTTGCGCAGCGTCGTGGCAAGAAGATCGCCGATCTGCTCGGGCGCGGTGGGTCACAGACCGCCGAAGCCGATGCGCTCGCGGTCGTGGAGTAACTTACATGGCAACGATCAAGATCACGCAGACCGGTTCGCCGATCCGCCGCACCAACGATCAGCGTGCAACGCTGATCGGCCTGGGCCTCAACAAGATGCACAAGACCGTGGAGCTGAACGACACCCCCGAGGTGCGTGGCATGATCCGCAAGGTCGCGCATATGCTGAGCGTCGAGGGCTGAAGCTCTTCTCCCTCTCCGCTGACGTGGAGAGGGTAATTACAAAACCGCGCGAAATAAGCGAAAGCGAGTGCACGATATGAAACTGAACGAACTCCGTGACAACGAAGGCGCCCGCAAGTCGCGGATGCGCGTGGGCCGTGGTATCGGCTCGGGCAAGGGCAAGACCGCTGGCCGTGGCCAGAAGGGTCAGAAGAGCCGCGAAGGCGTGTCCATCGCCGGCTTCGAAGGCGGCCAGATGCCGCTCCACATGCGGCTGCCAAAGCGCGGCTTCAACAACATCTTCGCGAAGGACTATGCCGAGGTTAACCTGGGCGCGATCCAGAAGATGATCGATGCCGGCAAGCTCGCCACCGACGCAACGGTCGATCACGCCGTGTTGAAGGCTGCTGGCCTCGCGCGCGGTGGCAAGGATGGCGTCCGCCTGCTCGCCAAGGGCGAACTGACCACCAAGCTGAGCTTCACCGTTGCCGGCGCGTCGAAGGGCGCGATCGAAGCGGTCGAAAAGCTCGGCGGCAATGTCGACGTGATCCATGTCGTTCCCGCCAATGAAAAGGCTGCGGCCAAGAAGGGCGTGAAGTACAAGGAGCGTCAGGCGCACAAGGCCTCGTTCAAAGCCTAACGTTCAGGGCGTAACGCATCGCTTCGGCGATCAAGCGCTAGGCAAGCCCGCTTGCGTGACTATATGAGCGGCGGGGCGGTAACACGTTTCCCGCCGTTTCAGTTTCCAGGACGATCAGACCGATGGCATCAGTAGCCGAGCAAATGGCCTCCAGCATCAGCTTCGCGAAGTTTTCGCAGGCGACCGACCTCAAGAAGCGGCTGTGGTTCACCATTGTCGCGCTTGTCGTGTTCCGCCTGCTCAGCTTCGTGCCGCTGCCGGGGATCGATCCGACCGCGCTCGGCCTGCTCTCGCAGCAGACCAAGGGCGGCGTGCTTGACCTGTTCAATTCGTTCACCGGCGGCTCGCTGGAGCGAATGAGCCTGACCGCGCTTGGCGTGACGCCGTACATCACCGCATCGATCGTGGTGCAGCTGGCAACATCGCTCTCGCCAACGCTCGCTGCGATCAAGAAGGATGGCGAAAGCGGGCGCAAGCGGCTGAACCAATATACCCGTTACGGCACGGTCGGCCTGACGATGGTGCAGGGCTATTTCATCGCACTTGGTCTCGAGACCTTCGGTGCGGCGCAGGGCGTCGCGGCGGTGATCGAACCGGGCATCCTATTCCGCGTTGCGGCTGTGATTTCGCTGGTCGGCGGCACGATGTTCCTGATGTGGCTGGGCGAGCAGATCACCAGTCGCGGCATCGGCAACGGCATTTCACTGATCATCATGGCGGGTATCGTCGCCAGCATGCCGACGACGCTGTACAACCTGTTCGAGGGCAGCCGCACCGGATCGCTCGATGTCGTCCGACTGCTGGGCATCATCGTCGCGGTGGTCGTGCTGATCCTGTTCATCTGCTTCATGGAGCGCGCGCAGCGCCGTATCCTGATCCAGTACCCGAAGCGCCAGACACAGCGCGGCATGCAGGCCGACCGCAGCCATCTGCCGCTGAAGATCAACACTGCAGGCGTCATCCCCCCCATTTTCGCGTCGTCGCTGCTGCTGATGCCGCTGACGATTACGCAGTTTGCGGGCAATTATGTGCAGGGTGAAAGCAGCTGGGGTGATGCGATCATCACGATGAACCAGTATCTCCAGCATGGTTCGCCGCTCTACATGACGCTGTACGGCGCGGGCATCATCTTCTTCTCGTTCTTCTATACCGCCGTCGTTTTCAATCCTGAGGAAACCGCGGAGAATCTGAAGCGGCACGGTGGGTTCATCCCCGGCATCCGCCCCGGCAAGAACACCGAGCTGTATTTCGATTACGTCCTGACGCGGCTCACCGTGATCGGTGCGGGATATCTGACGATCATCTGCCTTGTGCCCGAATATCTGGTATCGGCGCTGTCGATCCCCTTCTATCTGGGCGGAACGAGCTTGCTGATCGTCGTCAACGTGACGATGGATACGGTGACGCAGATCCAAAGCCACTTGCTTGCGCCTCAATATGGCGATCTGATCAAGAAGGCGAAATCGAAGGGCGGCCGGCTCCGCTAAGAGAGTTGGCGTCGAAAGAGGGGACCTGAGCTTTTGAACATTATCCTGCTGGGGCCCCCCGGGGCGGGCAAGGGCACGCAGGCGGGCCGGTTACAGGCTGAACGCGGCATGGTGCAGCTTTCAACCGGAGACATGCTGCGGGCGGCCGTCAAGTCGGGTAGCCCCGCAGGCCTGAAGGCCAAGGCGGTCATGGAAGCAGGCGAGCTTGTTTCCGATGACATCGTGTCCGCGCTGATCGATGAAAAACTGGGCACGATGGCGGCTGATCAGGGTGCGATCTTTGATGGCTATCCGCGCACCGCACCGCAAGCCGCCTCGCTCGACCAGATCCTGACCGCGCATGGCCGCACGCTCGATCACGTCATTGAGCTCGAGGTCGACGAGGATGCGCTCGTCGAGCGGATTGTCGGTCGGTATAGCTGCGCGAGCTGCGGGACGAACTATCACGACGTTTTCAACCGCCCCAAGGCGGACGGGGTGTGCGACGTGTGCGGCAGCACCGAATTCAAGCGCCGCGCCGATGACAATGCCGAAACGGTGCGCACCCGCATGGCCGAATATCGCGCCAAGACCGCCCCGATCCTGCCGATCTATGACGCGCGCAAGCTGGTCCACCGGATCGACGGCATGGCCGATATCGAGCATGTCAGCGATGCGATCGAAGCGATTCTGGAACCGCGCGCCTGACGTCGACGAAACGGGCCTTGCGATTAAGGTGACAAGCGCATGCACGCTCGTCCATAGAGTCGCCAATGACGACTCGCGCGCAATTACTGAACGAGATGGACGCGATCGAAGCGGTCGCGCGGCGACTGGCCCAGGTCGCTGGGCGCAGCGATCCACAGCGCAAGCATGATCTGGCGATCGCGCGTCGCGAGCTCGCGATGCGGATAATGACGATCATGACGATCGGCGAAGATTATCCGCCGATCAGGCAGGATCCGGTGCTGTATGGCGAGTTGCGCCAGCGGCTCAGTGTGCTTCGTGCTGCGATTGCCGATCATCAAACTCAGTGGTCTGCTGTTGCGATCGACAGTGACGATGCGGCCTATATCGCGTCGTCGAACGCGGTTCAGGCAGCGGGACGCGATTTTATGACATGGGTACGCGGCGTGGTAGAGCGTCAGGCGGTCGCTTCGGTTTGAGGCGTCGGAACCACGGGCAGCGCTCTTTTTGGTTGTCGGTCTGGGGGAGCAGAAGATGCAGGTTCGTTTGGTACTGCTGCTGGCAGCATTCGCCGCAACGCCGGCCGTGGCGGACGTGGTAGCGGTCACGCCGGGCAGCTTCGAGATCAGCCAAACGGTGACGATCAACGCGCCGGTTGCGAACACTTGGGATATGCTGCGTGCGCCCCAGAAATGGTGGAACAAGGATCACACTTATTCGGGCGACAGCGCCAATCTCTATCTCGATTCGCAAGCGACCGGGTGTTTTTGCGAACGGCTTCCCGGTGGCGGCAGCGTCGAGCATGGTCGGATCGTCCATCTGCGCCCGCAAAAAATGATGCGGCTGAACGCCGCGCTCGGCCCGCTGCAGGCAGAAGCGGTGACGGGCACGCTGACTTGGACGCTGACCGCAGAGGGGGAGAACGCAACCCGGATCAAGCTGACCTATGTCGTGGGCGGCCATATCCGCGGCGGAGCGGAGGCGCTTGCGCCTGCCGTTGATGAGGTGATGGCGGTACAGATGCTCGGGCTGAAATCGGCGACCGAAGCGATGCCGGCCCCTGAAGCGCAACCGGCAAAAGAATAGTCAGCGCGCCTCGGCTGCCCTTTTGGCGCGCCCAGGCAATGTGCGCAGAAAATAGCCGATCAGCCCAACGCCCACGACGGTGGGCAGCCCCCAGATAATGGGGTTAAAGGCGTGTTCGGGAAACAGCTCGATCAACCCGACCGACAGGAAGGCAGTATAAGCGGCAATCCCGGTTGCCACCATCGCCTTCAGATGTTCGGGGATGTAATCGCGCGCACCGGGGGCAGCCCGGAACATGTACCATAGATAGGTTGAAGTGGTGCCGAAGCCGATGATCGCAACGCCGATCATCAGCGGCTGGCCGAGCATGATCCCTTGGGCGAAGCAAATGACGCCGGTCACCAGCACCGCGATCTGCAGCGCGATCATCGACCAGTGGCGGTTGGCGGCGTGGTCGCGCTTGTTGGCAACCATCTTCAGGCCGTAGCGCGTCATGCTCATCGTCAGCAGCGCCAGATAGATCATCATCCAGCCGAACAGACCGCGGTACAGCGTTTCATCGGTCAGTTGCGGGTGCATCGCCAGTGGCCAGCGCAGCGATAACGTGCCCATGCCCAGCGCCATGAAGCTGGCGATATAAATGGCCGTGGTGAAGGCCTTGCCCCAGCGACGATGGGCAGGGCCGCCCTTGCGCGTCAGCACCGATCCCCAGCAGCTCGAAAGCGCGACGACGCCGGCAGCGACATGGACGATCAGGATAAGATTGAACAGCCAGGGCATGATGGCCCGGAACCCTTTGTTGATGCGGTCGTCAGCATGTTTCAGCTGGGTCGTGTGCGCAAGATGAAACATCGGCTTTTGAGTTTCATGCGCTGGCGTGCCGGCGTCATTTTGCGGTCTCGCTTGCCGATCAGGTTCGACTTTGGCATAACTTGCACGCAACCAGCCGCGAGCGCTTGACAGCTGTCGCGCTGCGGCCTAAGCGCCTGCTCTTCCGAAACACCGGTTACCGGCGGCGTGCTAACGCGCGCCGGTGTCGTGCGTTAGAGATGTCAACGCGATGAGATGGGGCCGGTGCAGCCATGCCAGGCCCTGTGGAGCAGGAGAACTAAGTTCATGGCACGTATTGCGGGTGTTAACATCCCGACCAACAAGCGCGTTGTTATCGCGCTCACCTATATTCACGGCATTGGCAACACCAAGGCCAAGGAAATCACCACCAAGCTGGGCATTGCGCCAGAGCGTCGCGTGCAGGACCTGAGCGATCAGGAAGTGCTGCAGATCCGCGAGACGATCGATGCCGATCACACCGTCGAAGGCGATCTTCGCCGTGAAGTGTCGATCAACATCAAGCGTCTGATGGATCTGGCCTGCTATCGCGGGCTTCGCCATCGCAAGGGCCTGCCGGTCCGCGGCCAGCGCACGCATACCAATGCGCGCACCCGCAAGGGCAAGGCTAAGCCGATTGCCGGCAAGAAGAAGTAAGCAGGGCTAGTCCCGCACTTTTTCTCAAACCCAGCTTAGACAGGTCAGGATTTTTCAAATGGCACGCGAACCTCAGCGCATTCGTCGGCGCGAGCGCAAGAACATCACCAGCGGCGTCGCGCATGTGAACGCCAGCTTCAACAACACGATGATCACGATCACCGATGCCCAGGGCAACGCGATTTCGTGGTCGTCGGCGGGCATGATGGGTTTCAAGGGGTCGCGTAAGTCGACGCCTTATGCTGCCCAGGTTGCTGCTGAAGACGCTGGCCGCAAGGCTGCCGAACACGGCGTGCGCACGCTGGAAGTTGAAGTGAAGGGCCCGGGTTCAGGCCGCGAATCGGCGCTTCGCGCGCTGCAGGCGGTGGGTTTCCAGATCACGTCGATCCGTGACGTGACCTCGATCCCGCACAATGGCGTTCGCCCTTCAAAGCGTCGCCGCGTCTGATTTACGGCTTGTTCGCGCGCGATTGAACCGCTGGCGCGAACAGGTCTCCCATCGGCTGGAGCAACGCCCCCGCTCCCGCCCAAAACCAAGGGGAAGCCCGTGTCCGTGAATGCAAAGAACTGGCAAGAACTGAAGAAGCCCAGCAGCCTTGAACGCAAGGCTGGTGGCGATGCGAAGCGCAAGTCGACCTTCATCGCTGAACCGCTCGAGCGTGGCTTTGGCCTGACGCTTGGCAACGCGCTGCGCCGCGTGTTGCTGTCGTCACTGCAGGGTGCTGCGGTGACCTCGATCAAGATTGAAAACGTGCTGCACGAATTCTCGTCGCTGGCGGGTGTGCGTGAAGACGTGACCGACATCGTCCTGAACGTGAAGCAGATCGCGCTGCGCATGCAGGGCGAAGGCCCGAAGCGGCTCCAGCTCTCGGCGACCGGCCCCGGTCAGGTGACCGCGGGTGACATCGCCGTTTCGGGCGATATCGAAGTGCTGAACCCCAATCTGGTGATCTGCCACCTCGATGATGGCGCGACGCTGAACATGGAACTGACGGCTGATGTCGGTAAGGGGTACGTCCCCGCCGTCGCCAACCGCCCGGCTGATGCACCGATCGGCCTGATCCCGGTCGATGCGCTGTACTCGCCGGTCCGCCAGGTCAGCTACAAGGTGGAAAACACCCGCGTTGGCCAGGAACTGGATTACGACAAGCTGACGCTGACGGTGGAAACCGATGGCACGGTTACCCCCGATGACGCGGTCGCCTATGCCGGTCGCATCCTGCAGGACCAGCTCGCATTGTTCGTCCACTTCGACGAATCGGCGATGGTTCGTTCGGCGCCGATCGGCCATGCAGCACCTGCCGCGACGTCGGACGTGCAAGGCGATGCCCAGCAGATCAACCGTTACCTGCTCAAGAAGGTCGACGAGCTCGAACTGTCGGTCCGCTCGGCAAACTGCCTGAAGAACGACAACATCATCTATATCGGCGATCTGGTGCAGAAGACCGAGGCAGAGATGCTGCGTACCCCGAACTTCGGTCGCAAGTCGCTGAACGAGATCAAGGAAGTGCTGTCGTCGATGGGTCTGCGTCTGGGCATGGAAATCCCCGGCTGGCCGCCTGAGAACATCGAAGAGATGGCGAAGAAGTTGGAACAAGAAATAATGGGCTGAGCCTTTTTGGCTCGTCTCCCCGGACTTGATCCGGGGTCCCGCTTCTTCGGAGCGGGCCAAGTAAGCGGGGCCCCGGCTCAAGGCCGGGGTGACGGAATATCGGTGGTCTCAGCGTCGCCACCTGGTCTGGGGTACCTGATACGGCCCCCTAACGAACGAAGGAATGAACAATGCGCCATCGCGTAGGCGGTCGTAAACTCTCGCGGACTTCGGCCCACCGCACAGCACTTTTCCGCAACCTGTCGGCAGCGCTCATCAAGCACGAACAGATCACCACCACCGTCGCCAAGGCGAAGGAACTGCGCCCGTACGTCGAAAAGCTGATCACGCTGGCGAAGAAGGGTGGTCTGTCGAACCGCCGCCTCGCGCATGCGCGGCTGCTCGACGACGCGCAGCTCACCAAGCTGTTCGACACGCTGGCATCGCGTTACGCCGATCGCAATGGCGGCTATACCCGCATCATCAAGACCGGCCCTCGCGGCTCGGACGCGGCCCCAATGGCGATCATCGAGTTCGTCGACCGTGACGTTTCCGCCAAGGGCCAGGATTCGGGCCCGGTGATGGGCGATGACGAGTATGATCAGGCTGCATAAGCGCTGATCCGCGTCGCGCAGATCGACGCATCAGGGATATTGAGAAAGGGGTCGCACCTGTTACGGTGCGGCTCCTTTTTTACGTCCGGAGCCTGAACCCATGCGTCGTGCCCTCCCGCTGATGTTGTTTGCCCTGCCAACGCCCGCCTTTGCCGAGACTAGCCCGGAGACGACCGCGACCATGCCTGCCCCCATCGCCTATCCGCAGACCCGCCGCGTCGACCAGATCGATGAGCAGTTCGGTGTGAAAGTCGCCGATCCCTATCGCTGGCTGGAAAATGATGTGCGGACCGATGCTGAGGTGAAGGCGTGGGTCGATTCGCAGGTCGCGGTGACGAGCGGGTATCTGGCCTCGTTGCCAGGTCGGGATACCTTCAAGGCTCGGATGAAAGAACTCTATAATTATGAGCGGTTCGGCCTGCCGGTGAAGAAGGGCGGGAAGTATTTCTACAGCCGCAATTCGGGGCTGCAAAACCAGTCGGTCCTGTATGTCCGCGATACGCTGGCGGGTGAGGGGCGGGTGGTGATCGACCCCAATGGCTGGTCGAAGGACGGCGCGACCGCGCTTGCCGAATGGGTGCCATCAGAGGACGGCAGCAAGGTGCTGTACGGCGTGCAGGACGGCGGCACCGATTGGCGCACGCTGAAGGTGCTCGATGTGAATACCGGTCAGCTGCTCAGCGATACCGTGGAGTGGGTGAAGTTCTCCGGCCTCAGCTGGGCAAAGGACGGGTCGGGCTTCTTCTATTCGGCCTTTCCGGCCCCGGCGGAAGGCGCCAAATTCCAGGCGCTGAACGAGAATCAGAAGGTGTTTTTCCATACGCTCGGCACGCCGCAATCGGCCGACCGGCTGGTCTATGCGACGCCCGACAAGCCCCGCCAGGGCCATATCGCGCAGCTGACCGATGATGGCCGTTGGCTCGTCATCGCCACCACCCAGGGCACCGACCGCCGGTACGAAGTCCATGTGATCGACCAGACCAAGCCGGGTGCGACGCCGCGCATGGTGTTCAAGGGGCTGGAATATGAGTGGGCGCTTGCCGGTAATCAGGGCGAAACCCTGTACTGGAAAACCAATAATGGCGCGCCCAAGCTGCGGATCGTCGCGACCGATCTTTCAGCGAAGAGCGAGTTGCCCACGATTCGTGAGATCGTGCCGGAAGACAAGGCGGTGCTGGAAAGTGCGACGATCATCGGCGGCAATCTGATTGCCGAATATCTGGTCGATGTGAAAAGCGAAGTTCGGCTGTACACGCTGGACGGGAAGAAGCGCGGCACCGTGCCGCTGCCCGGTATCGGCTCGGTTGGCGGGTTTGGCGGCGATCAGCTCGATACCGAAACCTTCTTTGCCTTTACCAGCTTTGCCACGCCGACCACCGTCTATCGCTATGATGTGAAGGCGAACACAGCGACGCCCTGGGCGACGCCGAAAGTGGCATTTGATCCGGCAGACTATGTCGTCCAGCAAAAATTCTACGCATCGAAGGATGGCACCAAGGTGCCGATGTTCGTCGTGCACAAAAAGACGCTTGGCAAAGGCCCCGCACCGACGCTGCTTTATGCCTATGGCGGCTTCAACATCTCGACCATGCCGGGCTTTTCGGCGACGCGGCTGGCGTGGATGGAGCAGGGCGGCGTGCTTGCGGTCGCCAATATCCGCGGCGGCGGCGAATATGGCACTGCCTGGCACGACGGCGGTCGGCTGGCGAACAAGCAGAATGTGTTCGATGATTTCATCGCCGCGGGCGAATATCTGATCGCGCAAGGCGTCACGTCGAAGGACAAGCTGACGATTCAGGGCGGATCGAATGGCGGCTTGCTGGTCGGTGCAGTGGTCAACCAGCGGCCTGACCTGTTTGCAGCGGCGCTGCCAGCCGTTGGCGTGATGGACATGCTGCGGTTCGACCGGTTCACGGCCGGGCGTTACTGGGTCGATGATTATGGCTATCCATCGAAGGAAGCTGATTTCAAGGTGTTGCTGGCATATTCGCCCTATCACAATGTGAAGGGCGGGCGCGATTATCCGGCCATCCTGGCGACGACGGCCGATACCGATGATCGCGTCGTGCCGGGTCATACCTTCAAATATGCCGCCGCCATCCAGGCGGCAAATATCGGTCCCAAACCCCACCTTGTCCGCATCGAAACCCGCGCCGGACACGGCAGCGGCAAGCCGACCGACAAGATCATCGAGGAAGCGGCGGACCTATGGGCGTTCGCGGCGAAATGGACGGGGATGGTGGTGAAGTAGCAAGACGCGCGAAACACCTGCCCGTTCATGGGCTGGCGATGATCGATACCTGTTGCATATAGCTATGACACCTGATTAAAGATGCAGTCTGAAGGGGTTGAGCCCATGAATTTACATGGGCCGTCCTCGAAAAAGACATGCTCACCTGACATCGCGCTTGACTAGGCGCTCGCTCGCTGGCAATTATGTCAGTGTCCCGTGACATATTGTCATGGTGAAATGACATCTGATCGATGTCCGAGCGGTGCGACGAGGAGGCTAGGATGACATCAGGTGTGTCGGCGACATTCCTGCGGCTTCAGGGGGTCGTGAAGCGCTTCGGCGATTTCACGGCGGTCGATGATCTGAGCTTCGCGGTCGCCCCCGGCGAGGTGTTCGGCTTTCTGGGCGGCAATGGCGCGGGGAAGACGACATCGCTCCGCATGGTGCTCGATATTCTGCGGCCGGATCGCGGCAAAATCGACGTGCTCGGCAAGCCGCCGGGGCGCGGGGCAAGCGCGAAGCTTGGCTTCCTACCCGAAGAGCGCGGGCTCTACCGAACGATGACAGCGATCGAGACGATTGTGTATTTCGGGCGGTTAAAGGGCATGAGCGCCGGGGACGCGCGCCGTGAAGGGCTGACGTTGCTCGAGCGGTTCGGGCTGGGTGAATTTGCCAAGACGACCGTCGACAAGCTGTCAAAGGGCATGGCGCAAAAGGTTCAGCTGGCGACGGCAATCGTCAACAAGCCGCAACTGCTGATCCTCGATGAGCCCTTTTCCGGCCTCGATCCGGTCAATCAGGGGCTGCTCGAAGACGAGATTCTGGGCGCCGCGAAGAATGGTGCGGCCGTGGTCTTTTCAACGCATGTCATGCAGCATGCCGAGCGGATGTGCGATCGGCTGCTGTTTCTGGCGCATGGCCGCAAGCAGTTTGAGGGCACGCAGGACGGCGCACGCGCGACGCTGCCGGTGCGGCTGACCTTGGTGTCGCAGCAATCACCAGCGACACTTACCGGGGTGGTGGGCGCAACCGAGATTGGCACGCCGAACGAGGGGTGGCAGGCCTGGGATGTGCAACTGGCCCCCGGCGGTAATCCCGATGACCTGCTGCAGCACTGCACGGCGCAGGGCTTTCCACTGCGGCGGTTCGAACAGCATCGCCCGAGCATGCACGAGGTTTTTCTTCACATTGTCGGCGGCGCGGAGGCACGGCCATGATTCAGCACATCCTGCTCGTCGCCGCGCGCGAATTTCGCCAGATCGCTGCCACGCGCAGCTTTTGGCTCACCTTGCTCATCGTGCCGCTGGCGCTGGCGATCGGGCCGTTGGCGTCGCGCATCACGGGGCGGTCGAATGTCGAAACCGTCATGCTGGTCGATCAGGCTGGCGGCGGCACCGCAGCCGCTATCCGGCAACGGATCGAAACCGATGAACAGCGTTATGTGCTGATCGCGCTGTCACGCTTCGTGAAGCGTCGTGATCTTCAGCGGGCGGCGCCGGATGCGATCTGGGCGCGCAATGCGCGGTGGTTCAGCGATGCCGATGTGCAGGCGTTCACCGCATCGGGCGGGCAAAAGGCGGCGCTGGCAAAGATCGCGGCGGTCGCGCCCGATGACGCCAAAAGCTTTGAAGCGCCCGAACCTGATTACCGGATCGTCGATACCCCGGCGGCAGTCGCCAAAGCGTCGCCGACCACCATCGATGCGCAGCTGGAACCATTGCTCCGCCCGGCTGATAAATCGGGGCGCAAGCCGATCGATTATGTCTTGCTGATCCCGCGCGATTTCGGCACGTCGCCGGTGGTGCGGCTTTGGGCGAACGGCCAGCCACGCGCGTCGTTCGTCACCACGCTCCAGTCGGTGCTGACGGGCGAACTGCGGACGCGCTTCCTGCAGGCCAATGCAGTGGCGCCAACAATCGCCACGGCTGCAAACGGCGTGTTTCCCGCGATCAGCGTGACGACGCCGCCCGAGGGCAGCGGACGCGAACGGGTGGTTATTCGATCGATTCTGCCACTGGCGGTTGCGTATATCCTGATGATGTCGCTCGTGCTGTCGGGCGGCTGGATGTTGCAGGGCGCGATCGAGGAGCGAAGCAACAAGCTGATCGAAACCGTCTTGGCGTGCGTCACCCCGAACGAACTGATGTACGGCAAGCTGGTTGGCACGGTGGCGATCGGCCTGGCGATGGTCGTCACCTGGGTCGCGTGCGGCCTGTTCGCGGCCTATGCGACACAAGGCGCCATTGCCGAACTGATCAAGCCCGCGCTGGAGCCGGTATCGTCGTTCACCAGCATCGCGACGATCATCTTCTTCTTCGTCGCTGGCTATGTGATGGTGTCGATGATCTTCCTCGTGATCGGGGTGATGAGCGAATCGATGCGCGATGCGCAGGGTTTCCTCACCCCTGTGATGCTCGCGATCGTGGTTCCCTTCACGATTCTGCTCCAGGCGATTCTGGCGGGCAAGGGCGGGGTGCTGGTTGAGGCGATGACGTGGATTCCGCTCTACACGCCCTTTGCGGTGCTGGCCCGGCTCGGGTCAGGCATTCCGACGTGGCAAGTCTTTGCTTCCGGCGCGGTCCTGGTGGTGTTTATTATTGTCGAGATCATCCTGCTCGGCCGCATCTTCCGCGCGAATCTGCTGGGCGGTGGTGCGCGACCCAGCCTGAAGGCGCTGATGGGCATGATGCGCCCGGGTGGCTGATGAGGCCCCTTCATATGTAGGAAAATTGCTGCCACTGTCGTCCTGATGATGCAGAAGTCGTCAGAACTCGGTTATCTTCGCAGGTGCAACTCGGTTATTTCACCCCTCTCGCAAAAGGCGATGGAGACCCGCAACTTCCGCAACTTCACCCGCAACTTCACTGGCAACTTTGGCCCCAAATCGCTCGATCGCCGTGCCGCACTGGCCTTCGCCGCACCACCTCGCTATCTGACCGCATGATCCAGCATCCCGACTCCATCCTCATCATCGATTTCGGCAGCCAGGTGACTCAGCTCATCGCGCGCCGCGTACGTGAGGCGGGGGTGTATAGCGAAATCGCGCCTTTCAACGCCGCCGCCGATGCCTTTGCGCGTATGCAGCCCAAGGGCGTGATCCTGTCGGGATCGCCCGCCTCGGTGCTCGATGCCGAAAGCCCGCGCGCGCCGGACGTGGTTTTCGACAGCGGCGTGCCCGTGCTGGGCATCTGTTACGGCCAGCAGACGATGATGGCGCAGCTCGGCGGCGACGTGCAGCTGGGCGACAGTGGCGAGTTCGGCCATGCCTTTATCGAGGTGCAGGATAGCTGCGACCTGTTCAATGGCCTGTGGACCGAGGGCGAAACGCATCAGGTATGGATGAGCCATGGCGACAAGGTGACCAGCCTCGCGCCCGGTTTCCGCACCGTCGCCACCAGCCCCGGCGCGCCCTTCGCCGTCATCGCCGATGATGCGCGCCATTATTACGCGATGCAGTTCCACCCCGAGGTCGTCCACACCCCCGATGGCGGCAAGCTGATCGCCAATTTCGCGCGACATGTGTGCGGGCTGGCGGGTGACTGGACGATGGCCGAATTCCGCCAAACCAAGATTGATGAAATCCGCGCGCAGGTGGGCACCGGCAAGGTTATTTGCGGGCTTTCGGGCGGGGTCGATTCAGCGGTGGCGGCCGTGCTTATCCACGAAGCGATCGGATCGCAGCTCACCTGCGTGTTCGTCGATCACGGGTTGATGCGCAGCGGCGAGGCCGATCAGGTCGTCGGGCTGTTCCGCAACCACTATAATATCCCGCTGGTGCATGTGAATGCCGAGACATTGTTCCTGAACGGGCTGAAGGGGCTCACTGATCCGGAAGCCAAGCGCAAGTTCATCGGCGCAACCTTTATCGAAGTGTTCGAGGCCGAAGCACGCAAGATCGGCGGGGCGGAATTCTTGGCGCAGGGGACGCTATACCCCGATGTGATCGAAAGCGTCAGCTTCACTGGCGGGCCATCGGTGACGATCAAGAGCCACCATAATGTCGGCGGCCTGCCCGAACGCATGAATATGAAGCTCGTCGAGCCGCTGCGTGAGCTGTTCAAGGATGAAGTCCGCGCGCTCGGCCGCGAGCTTGGCCTGCCCGATATCTTTGTCGGGCGGCATCCTTTCCCCGGCCCGGGGCTCGCGATCCGGATCCCCGGCGAAGTCACCAAGGAACGATGCGACATTCTGCGCAAGGCCGATGCGATCTACCTCGAGGAAATCCGCAACGCCGGGCTCTACGACGCGATCTGGCAGGCGTTCGCGGTGCTGCTGCCGGTGCGCAGCGTCGGGGTGATGGGGGACGGGCGGACCTATGACAATGTGCTCGCCCTGCGCGCCGTCACGAGCACCGATGGCATGACGGCACAGGCGTTCGAATTCCCCGGCGGCCTGCTCCCCCGCATGGCGACCCGCATCGTCAACGAGGTGAAGGGCATCAACCGCGTCACCTATGACTATACGAGCAAACCGCCCGGCACCATCGAGTGGGAGTGAGGACTGTAATCTCCAGCCGCGCCCAATCGGTGCGGCGGCGTTCCAATTGGTCTTTCACTAACTCAATATCATGAAATCGATTGGACGCCCGTTGGGCAGGCCTTAGGTTGGGTGGAGAGCGAAAGAACAGAAACGCCATAGGAGGAGCTGATATGGGAAATGAAGGACAATGCCCGGTCGCGAAGACCGATCATGACCGCGCCAAAATCTGGGGCATGTCGAACCGCGATTGGTGGCCGAACCAGCTCCATCTCGGCATGTTGCACCAGCATTCGGCCAAGTCCGACCCAATGGGCGCGGACTTTGATTATGCAGCGGAATTCAAGACGCTTGATCTCGAAGCCGTGGTGACCGACCTGCATGCCCTGATGACCGATTCGCAGCCCTGGTGGCCAGCCGATTACGGTCATTATGGCCCGTTTTTCATTCGCATGGCCTGGCACAGCGCTGGCACCTATCGCATCGCCGATGGCCGCGGTGGCGCTGGTTCGGGCACGCAGCGTTTCGCGCCGCTCAACAGTTGGCCGGACAATGGCAATCTCGATAAGGCGCGCCGCTTGCTCTGGCCGATCAAGCAGAAATATGGCCGCAAGCTCAGCTGGGCCGATCTGATGATTCTGGCTGGCAACGTCGCGCTTGAATCGATGGGCTTCAAGACGTTCGGGTTTGCCGGTGGCCGCGCTGATGTGTGGGAACCCGAAGAGGATATCTATTGGGGCCCGGAAGGCAAATGGCTGGAGGATCAGCGCTATAGCGGTGATCGCGAACTGGCCAATCCATTGGGTGCCGTCCAGATGGGGCTGATCTACGTCAACCCCGAAGGTCCAAACGGCAAGCCCGATCCGGTCGCTTCTGGCCGTGACATCCGTGAGACCTTTGCCCGCATGGCAATGAATGACGAAGAGACTGTCGCGCTGGTCGCTGGTGGTCATACCTTCGGCAAGGCGCATGGCGCGGGTGACCCGAGCAAATATGTCGGGCCGGAACCCGAAGGCGCGCCGATTGAAGCGATGGGCTTTGGCTGGATCAACACGATGGGCAGCGGCGTCGGCGTCGACACCATCACCAGCGGGATCGAGGGCGCCTGGACGCCAACCCCGATCACCTGGGACAACAGCTATTTCGACACGCTGTTCGGCAATGAATGGGAATTGACCCATAGCCCTGCCGGTGCCCAGCAATGGACGCCCAAGAATGCCGAAGCGCAGGGCACGGTGCCGGATGCGCATGATCCTGCACGTCGCCACGCGCCGATGATGACGACCGCGGATATGGCGATGCGGATGGACCCGGTCTATGAGAAGATCTCGCGCCGCTTCCACCAGAACCCGGCCGAGTTCGCCGATGCTTTTGCACGTGCTTGGTACAAGCTGACCCACCGCGACATGGGGCCACGCCCGCTCTATCTGGGGCCGCTGGTGCCACAGGAAGTCCTGATTTGGCAGGATCCTGTGCCCGACGTTACCTATCAGCTGATCGACACGCAGGACATCGCAGCGCTGAAAGCCAAGATTTTGGCCGCAGGTCTGTCGATTTCACAGCTCGTGTCGACGGCATGGGCGTCGGCATCGACCTTCCGTGGTTCGGACAAGCGCGGCGGTGCCAATGGTGGACGGCTCCGGCTTGCGCCGCAAAAGGATTGGGAGGTCAACCAGCCGGCCCAGTTGGCAACGGTGCTGGCCGCGTTGGAGGGCATTCAGCGCGATTTCAATGCTTCGCAGACCGGCGAAAAGCAGGTCTCCATCGCTGATCTGATCGTGCTTGGCGGGTGCGCAGCGGTTGAGCAGGCGGCGAAGAGCGCCGGTCACGAGGTGACGGTGCCGTTCACCCCGGGACGCACCGATGCGTCGCAGGTAGAAACCGATGTCCATTCCTTTGCGGTGCTTGAGCCCGAAGCCGATGGGTTCCGCAACTATCTGAAGGCAGGCACGGGTGTTTCGGCCGAAGAGCGGCTTGTCGACCGCGCCCAGTTGTTGACGCTGACGGCACCCGAAATGACCGTGCTGATCGGCGGATTGCGGGTACTGAACGCCAATGTCGGCCAGGTCGCCCATGGTGCCCTGACCAAACGGCCATGGATGTTGACGACGGACTTCTTCGTCAATCTGCTCGATACGAACATCATCTGGGCACCGGCTGCCGGATCAAGCGATGTGTTCGAGGGGCGCGATCGCACCACTGGTGAGATCAAGTGGACGGGCACGCGGGTCGACCTGATCTTTGGGTCGCATTCGCAGCTGCGCGGCCTGGCAGAGGTCTATGCCTGTGCCGACTCCGACACCAAGTTCGTGGCCGATTTTGTGGCGGCCTGGAACAAGGTGATGAACCTCGATCGATTCGACCTGGCCTGATTGCGGGCGATATGAGCCACCAGCGCCAGCGATGGCGCTGAACGGGGCGGCGCTTCACGATGTGGAGCGCCGCCCTGATGTTTCTGGATTATGCGCAACGCCGCAGGCAGGCCGCGCGTGCGGAGGAAGACGATCATGAACATCGCCATCATCGGTGCAGGGATGGCGGGGCTTGCCTGTGGCGAAGCGCTCTCGCGTGGCGGTCATTCGGTCACATTATTTGACAAGGGCCGCGGGCCGGGCGGGCGAATGTCGACCCGGCGCGTGCCAACGGCACTGGGGGAGGCGGCGTTCGATCACGGCGCCCAGTATTTTACGGTCCGTGACGCGGGTTTCGCGGCACGCGTCGACAGTTGGGTAGCGCAGGGTTGCGTCGCCGCGTGGCCCGCGGCCGGTTCGGATGCCTTTGTCGGCGTTCCGGGCATGAATGCGCCGATCCGCCAGATGGCGGCTGAAGCAACCGTCCATTGGGGGACGCGCGTGACAGACATCGTCGTAGCCGGTGAAACCGGCGGGTGGCAGATCGGGGTTGACGGCGGCACGACGCATCATGCCGACGCGGTTATCATCGCCGTGCCTGCTGAACAGGCTGCCGTTCTGGTAGCGTCAATCGCCCCGGCGATGGCGGCGCTGGCGCGAAAAGCGACGGCAGCACCGTGCTGGACGGCGATGTTCGCCTTTGCCGAACGTCTGCCGATGGCAATCGACTGCATTCGTGGCGAGGCAGCCGATCCGCTCGGCTGGGCTGCGCGCAACAATGCCAAACCGGGCCGATCGGGGCCGGAGGCTTGGGTCGTTCAGGCTGGGCCGGATTGGTCGACGGCGCATCTCGAGGACGATGGCGAATTGATTGGGGCGACGTTGCTGGCGGCGCTCGCTGATCGGATCGGCGGGCCATTGCCGGCCCCGATCGCGCAAAACACCCACCGGTGGCGTTTTGCGCGATCCGGATCGGCTGGGATTCCGGCGCTATGGGATGGGAGCCGCCGCATCGGCATGTGCGGCGACTGGCTGATCGGCCCACGGGTCGAAGCGGCATGGCTTTCAGGCACGGCATTGGGGGCAATGATGGGCAGCACGTGATTGCGCGCGACGTGGCACTCTGGCGCCGGGCGTTGATCAGCCATAAAGTCAGGTGATGCCGGCAGCCACGATCACCTTCAAACAGCTTCATTATCTGAACGCACTGGCCGCTACCGGCCATTTTCGGCGCGCGGCCGAGCAGGTCGGCGTCACCCAACCGTCGCTTTCCGCGCAGATAGCGCTGTTGGAGGAGCGGCTGGGGATACGGCTGGTCGAACGCGGCAGTACGACGGCGATCCTGACGCCGCGCGGTCGCGACATTGTCGAACGGGCGCAACGTATTCTGGCCGATGTGCGCGCGCTGGAGGAATCGGCGCTCGATGATCCTGATGGGCTCAGCGGCACGATCAGGCTCGGCGTGTCGCCAACGCTCGGGCCGTATCTGATGCCACATGTCGTGGCGCGGTTGCACCGTGACCACCGCGCGCTGCGTCTGCATGTGCGGGAAGGCTCGCCCGAGGATCTGCTGCGCGATCTGGCGATCGGCAAACATGATGCCGCGCTGATCCAGCTGCCCACGGGCCGCGAAGACTTTATCGTCGAGCGATTGTTCCGCGAAGAATTGCTTGTCGCGATGGCCGCTGATGACCCGCTTAACGCCAAGCGCGTGATCGAACCGGGCGACATGGCGGGGCGCGGGCTGCTAACGCTGTCACCGCAATACCGGATGAGTGACCAGATCTTCAGTCTCGCCAATGCAGTGCAGGCAGTCGTGATGCGCGATTATGAGGGCACGAGCCTGGATGCGATCCGCCAGATGGCGGGGATGGGGATGGGTTTTGCGTTGTTGCCCTCGCTCTATATCCGCTCCGAAATAAGGGAGGGGGATGACGTCATTGTGCGCGCCATCCGAGGCAGGCCGATGTACCGTGACGTCGGTATGGTGTGGCGGAAACGCGCCGGGCGCGGAACCGCCTATCAGCGATTGGCGCAAATCGTTTCGGAGGTTGAGAAGGCGATCCCGCCAATAGGATAATCCTATCGATTTAGATTGATTGGTGGTGTTGTTCCTATTGCCTAGATTCATTATTTAAGCGCATCCAGATATTTGCGCTCTGGTACCGGAGGACGAATGGCAGCCGAGAAAGATCGTTCCGTCAGGATGCGCGATGTGGTGCGCTGGGCACGGCCGATTCTTGGGCCGGACCAGCCCTATTTCACGCTTGTCGCCATTTATGGCGCGGGCATCAGCCTGTTGTCGCTCGCCACGCCGATTTCGGTGCAGATGCTGATCAACAGCGTCGCGAATACCGCGCTTCCGGCGCCGTTGTTCACCTTGTCGGCAATTCTGTTCGCGCTGCTGATGGTGTCAGCGGTGATGAGCGCGATGCGCGCCTATCTGATGGAGCTTTTTGGCCAGCGCTTTTTCGCAAGGATGGTGGCGGAAATTACGCTGCGGGCGGTGCACGCGCGCAATCCGTTTTTCGGCGATGAGCGCCGCGTCGACCTGTTCGATCGCTATTTCGAAGTGATGAACGTCCAGAAATCGATGCCGTCGCTGCTGATCGGGCTGTTCACGATTTTGCTGCAATCGGCGGTCGGCTTTGTCGTCACCTCATTTTACCACCCGGTGTTCCTGGGCTTCAATCTGATCTTCATTCTGGCCGTGTGGCTGATCTGGCGGGTGTGGTCGCGCGGGGCGATGACGACGCGGATCGAGCTGAGCCATGCCAAATATGCTACCGCGCGTTGGCTTGAAGGCGTGGGCGCATCGAACGGCTTTTACAAATCGAGCCGTCATCTCGATTTCGCCATCGACCGGTCCGAGGCGGAAACTGCGGCTTATATCGGGGCCTATCGCCGCCATGTTTATTACAGCCTGACGCAGACGACCGCGTTCCTGATCCTGTATGCGGTGGCGAGTGCTGGGCTGCTCGCGCTCGGCGGCTGGCTGGTCATCCAGTCACAGTTGTCGATTGGTCAGCTTGTCGCTGCAGAGCTCATTCTCTCAAGCATTTTCTACGGCGCGGCCCAGCTGGGGCCGTATCTCGATGCCTTTTACGATCTGGTGGCCGCGCTTGAGGAGCTGAGCCTCCTCAACGATATTCCGCAGGACAGCCCCGGTACCCCCGGTGCGCGCACCCAGGCTAGCAGCGATTTGGCTTTTGCCGATGTTCGGCTCGATGACATGCGGTTCGATCTGCAAATTCCGCACGGCAGCCGCCTGATTGCCAGCGCTGAGGATGATGTCCAACGCGCATTCGCTTTGCTGCTCAAGCGCGATCGACGTCCCGAAGGGGGGTTCGTGACGCTGGGTGGCGCTGACCTGGCGACGCTGGATCCCTATGACCTGCGCGCCGATGTGGTCGTGCTTGATCGGCCCTTGATCGTCGAAAGCTCCATCATCGATTATCTCAAGCTCGCCTCGCCTGATGATTCGCCGTCGGCGATGATGGCAGCGGTGCGCGCAGTATCGCTCGATCGCCGGATCGGGCGCCTGCCCGATGGATTGCATACAGTGTTGTCGCAGACGGGCTGGCCCTTCTCGGTGGCGGAATCGATGCGACTGAAATTTGCAGCTGCATTGCTGTCTGAACCGAAAATCCTGGTGATGTCGCCCTTATTCGACGTCATTCCGCGGCGCGATATCGAACGGATGATTGCTGCGATCCGACCGGGCCAGACAACGATGATCTATTTCACCAATCGCGAGGATCCCCCGATGCTCGACAGCTATGCGTGGATCGGGCGGACATCGCAGTCGCGCGTCAGTGACCAGGCCGAATTCGACGCGCTGCGCTTTGCGGTACGGGAGGCGACTGATGCTGCCGCACGCTGACCATTTCCGTCGCTTCACAACTCTAGCGACAATCCGAACCCCAAGGGTGTTGACCAGTTTTGCGATTTTGATCGCGGTTGGCATCATCATTTCGGTGGTGGGGCTCATTTATATCCCCTGGGTGCAGACGGCACCAGGCACCGGCAGTGTCACCGCGCTCGATCCCCGTGATCGGGTGCAGAATATTACGGCCATGGTCGGCGGACGGATTGATCAATGGTATGTCACTGACGGCAGCGCTGTGAAGCGCGGTGATCCGATCGCGCGGATCGCCGATAATGATCCGATGCTCCTCGAGCGGCTGGCGGCGGAACGCGCGCAGGTGCTCGCTGAAATCGCGGCAGCCGAACAGGCGATGTCCACCGCCGGGTTGGACGTTAATCGCTTTGGGAGCTTGTACCGTGAAGGGCTTGCTGCGCGCCGCGACTATGAAGCAGCGCAGATCAAGGTCGCCGATTATCGCGCCAAGGTCGCGTCGAGCCGAGCGGCGCTGAAGCGGGTCGAGGTAAATCTTAATCGCCAGTCGGTGCAGATCATCCGGGCGCCGCGCGACGGCCGGATCATGCAGATCAATGCCGGCGATACCGCAACGATGGTGAAGCAGGGTGATGTGCTCGCGACCTTTGCACCCGAAGAGTCGACCCGGATCGTCGAGCTTTACATCGATGGCCGCGACGTGCCGCTGATCAAGCCGGGGCGGCGCGTGCGGCTCGCTTTTGAAGGCTGGCCAGCGATCCAGTTTAGCGGCTGGCCATCAGTGGCGCAGGGGATGTTCGATGGGCGGGTGCGCTCGATTGATTTGTCAGCGTCGTCGAACGGATTGTTTCGCCTGCTTGTGGAGCCTGCGCCCGATCGTGGACCGTGGCCGCGTGAGCCCTTTGTTCGTCTTGGCGCCAAGGTGCGTGGCTGGGTGCTGATGGATACGGTTTCGGCCGGGTTCGAACTGTGGCGTCAGCTCAACGATTTTCCACTTCAGTTTGACCGCCCTGCCGATGAAGAGGCGCGCAGCAAGGATGGCGCCAGCAAGGCGACGCAGATCGGCGGGCCGAAGGGCAAGGACGAGAATGCGAAGTAGGCTTACCTGGGTAGCGTTCGCGCTGGCATTCGCGCTGCTCCCCGTCCGAGCGCTTGCCGAGGCACCGCTGACGCTAAACGAGGTGCTGCAATCATCGCGCTTGCATGCGCCGCAAGTGCAGGAAGCGCTGGCCCGTGTCCGCAGTGCAGAGGGCAAATTGCTGAGCGCTGAGGGGGCGTTCGACACGGTCGTCAGTGCCGAGGCAACGTCGCGCGTTGCTGGCTTCTATGATGGGCAAACGCTGGGCGGCACCGTGTACCGGCCGCTCGCTGATTGGGGCGGGCAGGTTTATGGCGGCTACCGCGTCGCGACCGGCAAGTTCCCGATTTATGAGGACAAGAATTTCACCAACGCCCTTGGCGAGGTGAAGGTTGGGGCGATGTTTTCGCTGATGCGGGATCGGTTGATCGATGATCGTCGCTTTGCGCGCCGCAATGCGACCATCGATATCGATATCGCCGAAGCCGATCGCTTGTTGACCGCGATCACGATCCAGCGCCGCGCTGTGGCTGCCTATAATCAATGGGTTGCCAGCGGGCTTCGCCTGGGTGTCTATCGTGAACTGCTCGATCTCGCCAAGGGCCGTCAGGCTGGTCTTGCGCGCCAGGTTTCGGCTGGCGCCCGGCCGCGGATCTTGCTGACCGAGAACGAACAGAATGTGCTGCGCCGTCAGACGCTGGTGGCACGGGCTGAACAGGATCTGGCGCTTGCGGCGAATACCTTGTCGCTGTTCTGGCGGGATGATGAGGGTAAGCCACAGCGCCCCGATCCTGCCCGATTGCCGGGCGACATGCCGATGATAGGGCCAGTCTATGCCGATGCCGCTGCCGTCATCGCGGCACGACCCGATCTGCGCCAGATCGACATGCGGATCACGCAGGCGACCAATCGGCTCGATCTTGACCGGAATACGCTGCGACCCCGGCTCGATTTTCGGGCGGAGGCATCGCAGGATATCGGTGCCGAGGGTGCTGGTGGCCCCTCGCGCACGCCGGGTGAACTGATCCTGGGCCTGAACTTCTCGGTGCCGCTGCAGCAGCGTGTTGCTCGCGGTCGTATCGCCCAGTCCAATGCCGAGATCGATGCGCAGCGCCGCCGTCGACAGCAGATCGAGGAACAGATCACCGCCGAGCTGGAGGGGCTTTCAATCGATGTGCGTGGCACGGAAAGATTGCGGCAACTCGCTGAGCAGGAGCTCGCGGTGGCGCAGACAATGGCCCGGGCCGAGGCGCGCCGGTTTGAGGCGGGCGCCAGCGACTTCTTCCTGGTCAACGCACGTGAGGAGGCCGCTGCTGATGCGAGCATCCGCAAACTCGATGCGTCTGTTCGCCAAATAGTCGCACGTGCCGAATTGGCCGCAGCATCGGTCGATCTGAAAACCCTCGGGCTCGATTAGAATGCGCGGGCGCGGGCGCGGGCGGGGGCAGCTGCGCGGCCGCCGCTAATCCGCTTGACCCATTTTGCCATACAGTATTAACTTGCCATGAAATTTTGTGACGTCCTCCCCGGGCAAAAATAAAAATATGCCGATTTTCGGCTGATCTGCGATTATTTTATATTGCAGATTAGCTGGATTTTGTAATTATAGACCATCTGCGGTTGCGGATGAGACTAAAAGGCCAGGGGCGAATCGCTGATGAATGAAGTTGCGACTGTAGTTTCAGCGCCTGTCCCTGTTGCTTCCCACAATCCCATCCGCACCGGCGAAGCCTGGCGCGCGATGCGCAACGCCTGCTTGGAAAATCCGGGTGCGTTCCACAGTGACATTGCCGCGAGCACCCTGCACTGGTTTGTCGACCATGTTGGCGCCAATGGTGCCTGGCTGATGCGATCGGCGGAAGGCCAATGGCAGGGCTGGGATGCGATCACCGCGGCGCCGATCAGTGCTGATCTATCCGCTGATTTCACCCCCTGGACGATGGCGTTTGACGCCAGCAACCCGCCGCACTGGCGCTGGTTCGTCGGTGGGCGGACCAATGCGGTGTTCAGCGAAGTCGATCGCCATGTGCTGAGCGGCAATGGCGATGAAGCGGCGCTGATTTTTGAGGGCGATCGCTGGGATATGTCCGCCGGTGGCGGGCAGGGCGCGCCCGTTGATTGTTTCAGTGTGTCGCGCAAGCAATTGCTGCTGGAGACCGCGAAATGCGCGTTGGCGCTCGAAGCGCTTGGGCTGAAGGCGGGCGACCGCATCGCGCTCAACATGCCGAGCATCGTGCCGCAGATTTACTGGACCGAAGCGGCCAAGCGGCTGGGGATCGTCTATACCGCCGTGTTCGGTGGGTTCAGCGATAAGACATTGTCCGACCGGATCTGCGATGCCGGCGCGCGGGTGATCGTCACCTCTGACGGCAGTTACCGCAATGCGCAGGTCGCGGCGTTCAAGAACGCCTATACCGATCCCGCGCTCGACAATTATGTGCCGGTCACCACCGCGCTGGCGATCCTGGCCGATACCGATCTTGGCCTGCCTGACGCCGATGCAGTGACGATCCGCGACACGGTGAAGGAAACGCTGGCCGGTGAAGTGACGGTCGAGCGATCGGATGTGATGCGCGGGGTTGGCCGCGCGCTGATTTTGCTCGGCAAGGAAGGGCGGATCAGCTCGGCGGATGCCGCGCGCGTCCGGATCGCGATTGCGTCGAGCCTCGTCACCTTGCCGCCGCGCGTCGAGACGGTGATCGTGGTGAAGCACACCGCCCAGCCCGACGTCATCTGGCGCGACGAGCGCGACCGGTGGAGCCATGAGCTGACCGATGCCGCGTTGGAAACCCTGCTCGCCAAGGCGCGCGACGCAGGGTTCGCGGTGACGACGCAGGCCGAATTGCTCGCGCTGCCCGATCAGGATTTCGTCCGCGCGATCTGGGCATCGTCAAAGCCGCTGCCGGTCGACTCCGATTACCCGATGTTCTTCATCTACACTTCGGGCTCGACGGGGAAGCCAAAGGGCATCGTCCACGCACATGGTTATGCTGCTGGGGTCGCCCACACGATGGCGGTGTCGTTCGATGCACGGCCGGGGGATACGTTGTTCGTGGTCGCCGATCCGGGCTGGATCACAGGCCAAAGCTATCTGATTTGCGCGCCGCTGGTCACCCGCGTGACGAGCGTTGTGTCCGAAGGATCGCCGGTATTCCCGCATGCGGGGCGCTTTGCATCGATGATCGAGCGGCACGGGGTCACGATCTTCAAGGCAGGCGTCACTTTCCTGAAATCAGTGATGTCCGATCCGTCGAACCTCGCCGATCTCCAGCGCTATGACATGGGCGCGCTGCGCGTCGCGACCTTCTGCGCCGAACCGACTTCGCCATCGGTGCAAAGCTTCGGGATGGAGCATGTCGTCCCGCAATATATCAACAGCTATTGGGCGACCGAGCATGGTGGGATCGCCTGGACGCATTTTTACGGCAATGCTGATTTCCCGCTCAAAGCCGATGCACATGCCTATCCGCTGCCGTGGATCGTCGGCGATGTGTGGGTGGAAGATGCCGATGCCGCACTGAGCGCCACGCCTTTTGCCCGTGCGGGCGAGGACGGGGTGCCGTGGCGGCAGGCGGAGATGGGCGAGAAGGGCGAAATCGTGATCGCTGCGCCCTATCCTTATCTTGCGCGCACGATCTGGGGCGATGTCGATAACTTCCGGGTCGAGGACGGCAGCGTTGTCGGCGAATGGCGCGGTGATGCGGGCCGCTGGACCGACGGCTATTGGAAGCGCTGGCGCGGGGTCTGGGCCTATACTCAGGGCGATTTCGCGATTGCGCATGATGACGGCTCCTTCTCGCTCCACGGCCGCAGCGACGACGTGATCAACGTCTCCGGCCACCGCATGGGGACTGAGGAAATCGAGGGCGCGGTGCTGCGCGACAAGGCGCTTGATCCGGATTCACCCGTCGGCAATGTGCTGGTCGTTGGCGCTCCCCACCGCGAAAAGGGGCTGACGCCGCTGGCGTTCGTGGTGCCGGTAGCGGGTCGCAAGCTGACGCAGGACGACAAGCGGCGGTTGTTTGAGCTGGTCCGCAGCGAAAAGGGCGCGGTCGCGGTGCCCGCCGATTTCATTGAAGTGTCGCAATTCCCTGAGACCCGATCCGGCAAGTACATGCGCCGCATGGTACGGGCGCTGGTCGAGGGCGGCGATGTCGGCGACGTGACGACGCTCCGCAATCCGGAATCACTGACCGAGCTCAAGACGGTGATCGTCGACTGGCAGCGCAAACAGAAGCTGTCCGAAGAACAGTCTTTGTTCGAGCGAAATCGCTATTTCCTTGTCCAGTATAATGTCGTTGCGCCAGGCAAGCGGGTCGCGACCGTCACTGTCACGAATCCGCCAGTCAACGCGCTGAACGAACGCGCGATCGATGAGCTGGTGATCGTGGTCGATCATCTGTCGCGCAAGGACGATGTGGTCGCGGTCGTTTTCACCGGCGACGGCACGGCGTCCTTTGTGGCGGGCGCCGACATTCGCCAGATGCTGGAGGAAATCCACAGCTTCGACGAAGCGATGGTGCTGCCCAACAATGCGCAGCTCGCGTTTCGCAAGATCGAGACGATGGGCAAGCCGTGCATCGCCGCGGTGCAGGGCGTCGCGCTGGGTGGCGGCATGGAGTTCGCGCTGGCGTGCCATTACCGTATCGCCGAGCCGACCGCGCGCTTTGGCCAGCCCGAAATCCGGCTTCGGCTGCTGCCGGGTTATGGCGGCACGCAGCGGCTGCCGCGTTTGCTTGCCGAAAGCCGGGGGGCGGATGGGGTTCGTGATGCGCTCGATTTGATCCTGGGCGGACGGAGCATCGACGGTGTTGCTGCCGAAGCGATTGGTCTGGTCGACACGCTGGTCGATGGCGCCACCGATGCGCTGGCTGAGGCTCATGCGGCGGTGCGGGCCTATGTGAAGGACGGCGCGGCCAGCCCGCTTGGCCAGGCCTTTACCGCGCGCGAGGCGGCGACCGAGCGGTGGGAGCAGCCCGCTGCGGTCGACCTAGATGCCGTGCTGGAAGATGATTTCCTGCAGCGTATCCGCCGCCAGCTCGATTGGGCCGGGCGCGGGACTGCGGGCGCTCGCGCGCTTGAAGCGGTCCGGACGGGTCTTGAGCAGGGCATGTCAGCGGGCCTCGCGCGCGAGGCGGCGCTGTTTGCCGAAGCGATCATCGATCCTGAAGGCGGCAAGACCGGCATTCGCCAGTTCATGGACAAAGTGAGCCCGCCGCTGCCCGTTCGCCGCGACGGCGTATGGATCGATGAGGAACACGAACCGCGCGGCAAGCAGCTTGAGGCGGAAGGCGAATTGCTGCCCGTCGGCGCGCCTTTCTTCCCCGGCGTCAGCAAGATACCCGCGTGGCAATATGCGTTCGGCATCACCCGTGATGCCGAAACCGGCGCCCCCCGATTCGGCCCGCCCGCGACGCATGAGCGCGAGCTGATCGTGAAAGTGCCGGAGCCCGCGCCGAATGAGGCGCTGCTCTACATGCTGACCAGCGAAGTGAACTTCAACGACATCTGGGCGCTGACCGGCATTCCGGTGTCGCCGTTCGACAGCCATGAAGAGGACGTGCAGACCACCGGGTCCGGCGGCATCGCGCTGGTCGCGGCGCTGGGCAGCGAAACGCGCGCGCAGGGCCGGGTAAAGGTCGGCGATATGGTGACCGTCTATTCGGGCACCAACGATCTGTTGTCTCCACTCGTCGGCAATGATCCGATGTATGCGGGCTTCTCGATTCAGGGCTATGAAACCGAAACGGGCAGCCATGCGCAGTTTCTGACCGTGCAGGCGCCGCAGATGCACAGCATTCCGCCCGATCTGACGCTGGAGCAGGCGGGCAGTTACGTGCTGAACCTCGGCACGATCGCGCGCTGTCTGTTCACGACGTTGCAGATCGCACCGGGGCGGACGTTGTTCGTCGAAGGCGCGGCGACGGGTACCGGGCTGGACGCGCTGCGCAGTTCGGTGCGGACCGGGCTGCAAGTTACGGGGCTTGTCTCGAACCCCGAGCGTGCCGCGTTCATCACCGATGTGCAGGGCGCTGTCGGCGCAATCGACCGCAAGGACCCGCGCTTTGCGGCGCTGTTCACGACAGTGCCTGAAGATGCCGAGGAAGCCCGCGCCTGGGAAGCGGCGGGTGCACCGCTGATCGCCGAATATGAAGCACTGAACGACGGCAAGCGCGCCGACTATGTTGTCAGCCATGCTGGCGAAACCGCGTTTCCCCGCAGTTTCCAGTTGCTGGCGGAAGGCGGCACGCTCGCCTTTTATGGTGCGTCGTCGGGCTATCATTTCAGCTTCATGGGCAAGCCTGGCACGGCGAGCCCAGAGGAAATGCTGCGCCGCGCGGCTTTGCGTGGTGGCGAGGCGGTGCTGATCTATTACGGCCCGGGTTCCACGGATCTGCTCGACGAAATGGGCCTTGAGATGATCGAGGCGGCGCGCCGGTTCAACGCGCGCAGCGTGGTTGCCACCACGACGGATGGCCAGCGCGAGTTCCTGCAATCGCTCGGGCTGGAGGATGCGATCGAAGGAATCGTCAGCCTGGAGGCGATCCGCAGGCGCGAGGGGGCGAATTTCCTGTGGCCCGATACGATGCCGCGCCTTCCCGACGCCAAGGTGGACATCGAGCCATTTAAGGCGGCGGTGCGTGATTATCAGGACCGGGTGATGAAGCCGTTCGGCACCGCCGTCGGCAAGATCCTTCGCTCACCCGATAATCCGCGCGGTGCGCCGGATCTGATTTTCGAACGCGCCGGGCAGGATACGCTCGGGGTATCGACGTCGTTGGTGAAGCCGTTCACCGGCCGGGTGATCTTTGCCGAAGACCTGTCGGGGCAACGCTTCACTTTCTACGCGCCGCAGGTCTGGACGCGGCAGCGCAAGATATTGATGCCGACCGCGTCGATCCTCGGCACGCATCTCTGCAACGCTTACGAAGTCGCACGGATGAACGACATGATCGCCGCCGGGCTGCTCGAAGTGACCGAGCCGCAGGTCGTGCCATGGGAAGGCCTGCCGGAGGCG
Source organism: Sphingomonas sp. 28-62-11 (assembly GCF_002278865.1). Lineage (NCBI taxonomy): Bacteria > Pseudomonadati > Pseudomonadota > Alphaproteobacteria > Sphingomonadales > Sphingomonadaceae > Sphingomonas > Sphingomonas sp. 28-62-11. Next base: position 29,784 of record NZ_NCGB01000026.1, read on the forward strand.
CATCAATCGATGTGGGAAAACCGGCATTCGGGGTCGACCTATGTCGTCAACCACGCGCTGCCCGCGCTCGGTTTGCGCAGCCGCGATGCCTTGCTTGAAGCTTGGGCGGCGGGGGGCGCGGCTGCGGGGGCTGTGTGACCTCGCTGTTGATCCGTTCGGGCTGAGCCTGTCGAAGCCCTGCCTTTCTTTGCAACCGCCGAAAAGAAAAGCAGCCCTTCGACAAGCTCAGGGCAAACGGATCAGCGGTAGCACCAATTGACGACCATTAATGACGATAAATACAAAACACCGGAGCGTAATGATGGCCAAGACAAAGACCGCACTGACTCCAACCGCAGGTGGGCGCCTCGCGGGCAAGATCGCGGTTGTGACCGGCGCGGCGGGTAATCTCGGCGGCCATATCGTGCGGCATTATCTGGCCGAGGGCGCGACCGTGGTGATGACCGGGCGCACGCCCGCGCGCACCGAAGCTGCTGCCGAGGCAATCCGCACCGAAATGGGTGTTGATGCCGATAGGCTGGCAACGGTGGCACTCGATGGCGGCGATCCGCAGTCGGTGCGCGATGCGGTGGCCGATGTCGTCAAGCGGTTCGGCCGGATCGATATCCTCGTCAACAATGCGGGCTCGGCGGGGCCGAAACAGCCGCTCGAGCAGTTGCCGATTGATGATGCGGAACTGGCGGTGCTCCAGAAATCAGGATCGACCGACACCGAAACGGTGGGTGCTGCGATCCGCAACATTTTCGGCGTCGCCTGGAATGTCTCACGCGCGGCGGCGACCGCGATGGGCGAGGGTGGTTCGATCATCAACGTATCGACGATCTTCTCCCGCACGCCTTATTATGCCCGCACCGCCTATGTCGTGCCTAAGGCGGCGATGAATGCCTTCTCGCGCGAATTGTCGCTTGAATTGGGCCCGCGCGGTATTCGCGTGAACTTGGTCTTCCCCGGACCGATCGAAAGCGAACGGATCCGCAGCGTGTTCGCGACGATGGATACGATGCGCGGCGATGATGCAGGCACCACCGCCAACCAGTTTTTCGACATGATGTCGCTAGAGCGCTCGACCGGCGGCAATGCCAAGGCCAAGACCTTCCCGACGCCGACCGACATCGCGACCACCTGCGTGTTTCTGGGAAGCGATGATTCCGCCGCCTATAACGGCCATGACTTCGAAGTGACGCACGGCATGACCGTGCGCAAGGAAGCGCGATCGACCTATTTGTCGCGCCCGACGATGCGGTCGATGGACGGTGCCGGGCTGGCGGTGCTGATCGCGGCGGGCGATGGCTGGCAGGAAGCGCTCGAAATCGCGAACATCCAGATCGCTTGCGGTGCCCGCGTGCTGCTGGGACTGACCCGCCAGGCAGACGTCGCGATCGCGCAGGCCCGCGCCAAGGCCGAAGGGGCTGACGACCGGCTGACGATTATCCGCTTCAACCGCAATGAGCCCGCCGCGATGGAGGCAGCGCTTGAGGCCTATACCAAAGATTACACGGCGATTACCGGCGCGATCTTCATGCCGGTGCTTGGCCCCGGTGAGCTGGTCGGTGATCTGGTCGATGCCAGCGATGAGGATGTCGCGAGCTTCATGGACGTTGAAATGGCGGGGAGCATCGCGCTTGCCCGCACGCTTAGCCGCTACTGGAAGCGGCATGACAATCTGCTGCAGGAACCGCGCTTTGTGTTCCTCACCAACCCAAGCGACGGCAAGGGTGACGTCTACGCGCAGATGCTCCGCGCCGCGATCGAGCAGCTCGTCCGCATCTGGCGTGACGAATCCGAAATCGACGTGACGCATGGTCGCCGTCGTCAGGCCGAATGGGGCAACCAGATCGTCCGGTTCGGCAATGCCGAGGCGGAGAATACACGCTTCACCGCGGGGCACGCCGCGCGCATCTTGCTGAAGGAAAGCAAGATCCGCGAAGTGACGCTGTACGTGCCGCAAAGCATCGGCGAGGCGACGGGTGCGCGCAAAGCAATGCCGGGCTTCAGCGAGAACATTACCGGGCTGCATCTGGGCAAGGTCGCGCTGATCACCGGCGGATCGGCAGGGATTGGCGGCCAGGTGGCGCGGTTGCTGGCACTGGCGGGCGCGCGGGTGATGATCGTCGCCCGGCGCGAAAGCGAACTCGCGGTGGCGCGGGCGCGCATCGTGAGCGAGCTGGAGGATATCGGTTTTGCCGGTGTTGAACGCCGCGTGCAGACGCTCGCCAATGTCGATGTCAGCGATTTCGAGTCCTTGAAGGGCGCGGTTGATGCAACGCTAAAGGCATTCGGGCGGATCGATTATCTGATCAACAATGCCGGCGTTGCGGGTGCCGAGGACATGGTCGTCGACATGAGCGTCGACGCCTGGAATTACACGCTCGACGCCAATCTGATCTCGAACTTCTTTCTGATGCACCATGTCGTGCCGATGATGAAGAAGCAGGGATCGGGCTATATCCTGAACGTCTCGTCCTATTTCGGCGGGGAGAAGTATCTCGCGGTCGCCTATCCCAACCGCGCGGATTACGCCGTGTCGAAATCGGGCCAGCGCGCAATGGTGGAGGCGATGTCGCGCTATCTGGGGCCGGAGGTGCAGTTCAACGCAATTGCGCCAGGGCCGGTCGATGGCGATCGGCTGGCGGGCACGGGCGGGAAGCCCGGTTTGTTCGAACGGCGCGGCAAGCTGATCCTCGAAAACAAGCGGCTGAACGCGATCCATGCAGCCGCGGTGAAGGCGCTGCGGCGCGGGGTTCGGGTGGAGGCGCTGCTGACGCGGCTGGCGCGCAACGACACGGTGCGGATGTCACATGACACCAATAACCCGCGCGAAATCCGCGATTTGGCGCTGGCTTGCGCGCGGGAAGGCGACGGCGTGTGCACCTGGGACCAGTATCTCCTGACCCCGCCGATTGCTGCCGCGCTCGTTTCGCGGTTGCGTAAGGGTGGCTATTTCCTCGATGCGCCGGGCTGGAAGGATCGGCCCGATACGCCCGAGGCGAACAGCAACTGGCTGCTCCGCACACCACCGGAAACCGCCCCCTTCCTGCCCGCCGACAAGATTGCAATCGAGGCCAACAAGGTCGGCAGTGGGGTGCTGTCAAAGCTTCACCTCGGCAAGATGCCCACCGAAACCGATGTGGCGCAGGCAACGGTGTTCTTCCTGGCAGACCGCGCGGTGAGCGGCGAGACGTTCATGCCGTCGGGCGGTCTCTCGGTCGAGCGATCGACGACGGAGCGCGAATTGTTCGGCAGCCCCAAGCAGGAGCGGCTCGATCAGATGCGCGGCAAAACTGTCTGGATCATCGGCGAGCATCTGGTCGATTACATCGCTGAGACGGCACGCGCCTTTGTCAACGAATGCCATGTTGCCCGTGTGGTGCTGATCACGCGAACCGCCGAAGGGTTCGAGACGTTGAAGGCCGCGCTGAGCGATGTGCCGTCGGAGGTGCTTGAATCGATCGTGTGCGGCAATTCGGTCGAAGGGGCAATGAACGAGGCTTTGATGCAGTGGGGGAGACCGACGACACTGCTCTCGACGCCGTTCGAGCCTTTGCCGCAGAAGCTGTTCGCACTCGATGATCCGCTTTCGCCCGAGGAATTCCGGGAGCTTGTGGCGAGCAACCTGACCAACCATTTCCGCGTCGCGCGCAAGGCCTCGCTCTACGACGATTGCCAGCTCGTGCTCGCCTCGCCTGATGTCGCGATGGGGGACAAGAGCCCGGCCTTTGCGCTCGCCAACTTCATCAAGACGACGCTCCATGCCTTCACCGCCACGCTGGCGGTCGAAAATGAGCGGCTGGTGCATGATGTGCCCGTCAACCAGATCAACCTGACGCGGCGCGTGCAATCCGAGGAGCCGCGCGATCTCGACGAGCACCTGGAAGAAGTAAAGCGCTTTGCCCGCGCTGTTCTCCTGGTCGGTGCGCCGTTGCCTGATGCGGAGGATTCGCGGTATCGCTCGCGCATCTACCGCGGCATGGCGATGACGGTGTGACTGAGTATCTGTCCTTCGAAAAGGCGATCGAGGCGCTCGACCAAAGTGCGGCCGCGCTGCGGCGCACTGGCGAGCGCCCTGATGAGGCCGCGCAGTTGGAGGAACGGTCAAAGCGGCAGCTGGCGTTCCTTTATAGCAAGCTGACGCCGTGGCAGCGGGCGATGGTCGCACGCCACCCTGCTCGGCCGCATTTCAATCATTACGTCGCCGGGCTGTTCGATGATTTCATGCCGCTGGGCGGCGACCGCGCTTTTGCGGATGATCAGGCGGTGCTGGGCGGGCTTGCGCGATTCCAGGCCAAGCGTGTCGTCGTCATGGGGCATATGAAGGGCGACGATACCGCATCGCGCCTGCGCCATAACTTCGGCATGGCCAAGCCCGAGGGGTATCGCAAGGCGATCCGCCTGATGGATCTGGCCGACAAATTCGGGTTGCCGGTGATCACGCTGGTCGACACGCCGGGGGCGTTCCCCGGGATGGACGCCGAGGAACGCGGTCAGGCCGAAGCGATCGCCCGCAGCACTGAACGCTGCCTGTCGCTCGGCGTGCCGATGATTGCGATCATCGCAGGCGAGGGCGGTTCTGGCGGCGCAGTGGCGCTGGCGGCGGCGAACCGCGTGCTGATGCTCGAACACTCGATCTATTCGGTGATCTCGCCCGAAGGGTGCGCTTCGATCCTTTGGCGAAGCGCTTCGCGCGCGGCCGATGCAGCGGAGGCGATGAAGATCACCGCGGCGGAGTTGCTGAGCCTGGGGGTGATCGACCGAATCGTCTATGAACCCGCTGGCGGCGCGCACCGCGACCATGATCTGACGATCAAGCGTGTCGGTGTGGCGATTGCGGCCGAACTTTCGGCAATTGCCGGCCTGTCTGCCGGCGATTTGAAGGCGGAGCGGAGACGCAAATATCTGGAGATTGGTCGTTGACCTGTAACCTCGGCGCGCAACTATAACGTCGGTAATCCTATTTGGGGGGGCAAAGATGCGTCGATTCGCTCTGGCGGGCATGCTGGTTCTTGGCGCCTGTACGCAGGCTGAGCCGGTCGGGACCCGCCCGGACGCCAATGATGCCCAGGTAAATGTTTCGGAAAACGGCACCGCCGATGATGGAAATGGTGGCGATGCCGAGGTGGGCCAGACGTCCACCGCGCTGGTGCTCAGCCTAGCGCCTGACGGGTTGCAACTGGTTGAAGCGACCAGCGGTAAGACATATGCGATCCCGTTCGGCACGCCCGAAAAAGATACCGTCGATCGCGTCGCCAAGGCACGCGGCGATCTTGTCGATAAAGGTGGAAATGACGAATGCGGGGCAGGCCCGATCGCCTATGCCAATTTCGGGGGCAATGTCTCGTTGATCTTCCAGGAAGGCAAGTTCGCTGGATGGAGCGTTAATGATGGTGGTGATTCCAAGATCACGACCCTGACTGGAATCGGGCTTGGTTCGACCCGCAAGGCGCTCGAGGCTGCTTATGCCGTAACGGTCGAGGAAAGCAGCATCGGCACTGAATTTTCCGCAGGGGAACTGTCGGGCCTGCTCAATGGCAAGGGCCCTGATGCGAAGGTGACAGACATTTGGGCGGGCGTGACCTGCATCGCGCGCTGACTCGATGGCTGTTACGATTTACGGCATCAAGAATTGCGACACGATGAAGAAGGCACGGGCTTGGCTTGATACCGCTGGGATCTCGTACCAGTTTCATGATTATAAGGCGAACGGCGTCGATGCCGGTTTGCTGCGGCGCTGGGTCGATGAAGCGGGGTGGGAGACAGTTCTCAACCGGGCAGGAACGACCTTTCGGGCCTTGCCCGATATCGACAAGCAGGGGATCGACGCCGACAGGGCGATTACGCTGATGCTCGCCCACCCATCGATGATCAAGCGACCCGTGCTTGTCGATGGCGCACGGCTGTTGATCGGTTTCAAGCCTGACGCCTATTCGGCCTTTTTCCGCTGAACCCGGGCTTGGCGTGAGCCGCAGGCGCCCCATATCGTCGTTACACCCACAGGAGCCTGCCCCCATGCCGACCGCCACCTGGAACGACACTGTCATCGCGCAATCGGACGCCACGATCGTGGTCGAAGGCAATCATTACTTCCCACCCGAATCGGTCAATATGGCACTGCTGGCTGACAGCAAGACGCACACGCATTGCCCATGGAAGGGCGACGCCAGCTATATGACGATCGTGATAGATGGCACGAAGAATGCCGACGCCGTCTGGTATTATCCCGAGCCCAAGGAAAAGGCCGCGCAGATCAAGGGGTATTTCGCCTTCTGGAAGGGCGTTAAGGTGGCCTGACGCACCTAGCTTTCGCCGCCTATTGCCAATTTCGTCTCGTCGGCCCAGCTTCTGCGCCGGACTTTGGGGGGGAGTGGGCTGATGAGCAGCGGGAATCATAAACCGGCAATCTGGTTCTGGGTCGTCGCTGGCCTGTTCTTGCTGTGGGATATCGCGGGCATTTTCGCATTTTATGTGCATGTTGGGGTCGATACCGCGGCATTGGCGGCGATGACGGCTTATGACCGGCAGGCCTATCTGGCGCTGCCGTCATGGTACAACTGGGTGTTTGCGTTGGCGGTTTGGCCGGCATTGCTTGGCTCGGTGGCATTGCTGGCGCGGTCGAAATTTGCCCGACCGCTCTTTATCGCCTCGCTGATCGGCGTGATCGTTCAGTTCGGCTGGGTGTTCGGTGCCACCGATCTGATTGCGGTCAAGGGCGTGCTGGCGACAGTGCCGTTCCCTATCTTCATCTTTGTGCTTGCGGTCGCCCAGGTCTGGTTTGCGGGTATCGCAACCAAGCGCGGTTGGCTGCGCTAACCGCGCCACTGGAACACCTCGTCGAGCGGTTTGCCGAACACAGCCGCGATCTTGAAGGCCGCCTCGAGCGACGGAGAATATTTGCCAGCCTCGATCGCGGCGACTGTTTGTCGGGTCATGCCGATTTTCTCGGCCAGCTCGGCTTGAGTCATCTCGCCCGCCATGAAGCGCAGCGTGCGGATATTGTTAGTGATTGCAAGGCTCGCCACGGTCAGCCCTCCCGGCGATAGCGCCAGAGCTGCGCGCCGCAATCAACCAGATGCGCAAGGACGAGCGCGAGCAACAAGGCATTGCCGATCACGACGGCGTTGACCGTCTCGGGCGGGCCGCTCAGCCAGCGCGGCGCGGCCGCGACGATCAGCGGCATCGCGAGCATGATCATCACAATGAGTAACGACAGCACGGTATATGCAGGCACGGCGGCGGTGGCAGCAAAGTCGCGGTCGCGCACGTCGGTTGGGGCATTCGCATCGTCGGGCGTCATGATCGCCAGGACGATTGTGGCTGCTACCTGAACCCCAACCACAAGGATCACCGATTTGATGAACCCGCCATACGCCTGCCCCGCATCAACCACGCCGCGCGCGAGCAGCCAGCCGACATCGACCAGATAGGCACCCCAGATTGCGGTCACCGCCACCATTGATACCCAAAGCATTTTCTCGCGAAAGGTCATGTCGATCTCCTCAATGTCATTCAACATTGGCATTGTGTTAGATATATATAACATCGAGTCAATAATATTAGTCATAAATGGCTAACTGCTCTGGCTTCATTGCTGATGATCCGCTAGCCCGCTGGGATGTCCACGACGTACACGATCGACACCGCGACCAGCCGGGCGACACCCACGCCGGCGCCAATGAAGCGCCTGACCGTTCCTGCCATCCGCGCGCGCAAAACGGGGGGCGCAGTCGCTGGTGAGCCACTGGTGATGCTGACCGCCTACACGGTACGCATGGCGCAATTGCTCGATCCGCACTGCGATATGCTGTTGGTTGGCGACAGCCTGGGTCAGGTGATTTACGGCCTGCCATCGACAGTGCCCGTCACGCTGGAGATGATGGCGGCGCACGGCGCAGCAGTGGTGCGCGGCAGTTATCACAGCGTGGTGGTGATCGATATGCCGTTCGGCAGCTATGAAGCCTCTCCCGAAAAAGCATTTGAAAGCGCGGCTTGGCTGCTCAAACAAACCGGCGCCGCGGCGGTAAAGCTGGAGGGTGGGGCTGCAATGGCACCGACCGTGCGGTTCCTGGGTGAGCGCGGCATTCCGGTGATGGGCCATGTCGGGCTGACGCCCCAGGCGGTCAACGTGCTGGGCGGCTATGGCGCGCGAGGCCGCACGAAAGCCGAAGCACAAAAGATCATCGAGGACGCCGTTGCGATTGCTGAAGCGGGCGCGTTCGCCATCGTGATCGAGGGCGTGGTGGAGCCGATCGCGATCATGATCACCCAGACTGTCGCGTGCCCTACGATCGGGATCGGCGCGTCGGCGCAGTGCGATGGCCAGGTGCTGGTGGCTGAAGACATGCTTGGCCTGTTCGATCGCACGCCGCGCTTCGTGAAGCGGTTCGATGATCTGGCGGGCCGTATTTCCGCCGCGGTTGGCAGCTATGCCGCTGATGTTCGCAGTCGGGCATTTCCGGGGGCGGAACAGACCTATGCGCCCAAGGATTAAGCGGGGTACATGCGTGCGGATTGATGCCCTTTCGTTTGATCCACGCCGCCGCTAAGGTCCGCGCCTTCCTGCCCGATACCACCGTCACTTAATGGAGCCGCACTTGGCCATCACGCCGCAAAATAACGAAGCCTTTCTGCGCGAAGTCGATGAAGAGCTCCGCCGCGATCAGGCGATGCAGTTCTGGACGCGCTATGGCCGTTGGATGATTGGGGCGGTGGTACTGGCACTTGCGGTTTTCGGTGGCGTGCTGTTCTGGCAGAATCGCCAGCAGCAATTGGCCGGCGAGCAAGGCGAGAAGATCGCGACCATCTTTGAAAAGCTCGGCACGGGCGATGAGAAGGGGGCAACGGCACCATTGGCGGAGATCGCCGGATCAGGCATCGGTGCCTATCGATCGATTGCGCGGTTCACCCAGGCTGATGTGCTGCTGCAGAAGAACGATTTGAAGGGCGCGGCGGCCAAGTTCGCCGAAGTAGCGAACGACAGTAGTGCGGCCAAGCCGTTTCGCGATCTCGCGCTGGTTCGCCAAACATATGCCGAATTCGACAGCTTGAAGCCCCAGACCGTTATTGACCGGCTAAAGCCGCTCGCGGTGAAGGGGGAACCCTGGTTCGGATCGGCTGGCGAACTGGTGGCCATCGCCTATTTGCAATTGCGCCGGAACCGTGAGGCGGGCGCATTGTTTGGAGAGATTGCCAAGGATCAGAAGGTGCCGGAAAGCCTGCGCCAGCGCGCGGTCCAGATGGCCGGTGTACTCGGCGTCGATGCGATCGACCAAGGTGAGGAAAAGAAACCGCAATGAAGAAATCTCTGAAGACGTCGATCGCCATAGCGTTGGTGGTGGCGTTGAGCGGCTGCGGTGCGTTCAAGGGTGGCCAGAAAAAGACGCCGACGCTTGGCAGTCGCGTCCCGATCCTGGTGGCCGAAAATGGCGCTGAGGTCGATAAATCGATCGCCGATGTACAGGTTTTGCTGCCGCCGCCCGCCGCTAATGTCGATTGGGCGCAGCCCGGCGGTAATGCCGCCAAGTCGATGGGCCATGTTGCGCTCGGTACCGGAATGACCCGGCTCTGGTCGGCAAGCATTGATGGCGGTTCGGTCCGCCAGCGGCTCGGAGCTGCCCCGGTAGTAGCCGACAACAAGCTGTTTGCGGTTGATGTCGATGCCGTGGCGCACGCCTTTGCGGCGGATACCGGCAAGCTGTTGTGGTCCGCTAAACTGATTGAAAACAAGGATAATCGGGCGGCGCGTTTTGGCGGTGGCATTAGCTATGACGATGGCAAGGTCTTTGCCACCACAGGGCTGGGTGATATCGTTGCCTTGAACGCAGCTGATGGCGCCGTGCTCTGGCGGGCGCATCCTGCGGGCCCGCTTCGGGGCGCGCCGACTGTCGCCAATGGCGCGCTCTACATTGTGAGCCAGAATAACGAGCTCGTTGCGCTGTCGCAGGCCGATGGATCGATCCAGTGGACCGGCAGCGGATCGCTCGAATCGCAGGGCGTGTTCGGGGTTGGCGCCCCCGCCGCCGGACGCGGCACGATTGTCGCCGGTTTCTCGTCAGGCGAACTTTATGCGTATCGCTATGAGAATGGCCGTGTGCTGTGGACTGAGGTGCTTTCGCGCACCAGCGTATCGACATCGGTATCGAGTCTGACCGATATCGATGCCGCGCCGGTGATTGACCAGAACCGTGTTTATGCCGTCGGTGAAGGCGGGCGCATGGTCTCGCTCGAACTGACGACCGGGCAGCGCGTTTGGGAACAGAATCTGGCTGGTGTTTCGACGCCGTGGATCGCGGGTGAGTGGCTGTTCGTGGTCACCGAAGATGCCAAGCTGTATTGCCTCTCGCGCGCGAATGGCAAAATCCGCTGGATCAGTGATCTTGGCGGATTCAAAAATGTGAAGAAGCG
>NZ_NCGB01000027.1:0-38874 GCF_002278865.1 Sphingomonas sp. 28-62-11
GTCGGCACGCCTGCGAGGGTGAGCGGGCTGCGGGCAGAGAGGATGGTCGAGAGGTTGGGCATAGTTTTTCCAAAAGCCCTCTCCCCACCGGGGAGAGGGTTGGGAGAGGGGCTGTACCGGGAGGTGGCACTCGTGGCTGCCCCTCTCCCCGACCCTCTCCCCGGAGGGGAGAGGGAGTTAACTCAAGGTCGGAACGTAATTCAGCGTCTTCAGCGCTGCCAAAATCGACCCCGCATATTTCTCGGGCGCCACATCCGTGCCCATCGCCCAGGCCATGATATCGACATCCTGTTCCTCGAGCAGCGCCTCGAACAAGGTCATCTCTTCATCGGACCAGCCAGCGCCATGCGCGTCGAAGAACCCGCCGATCAGCAGGTCGGCTTCCTTGGTGCCGCGGTGGTGCGCGCGGAAATGCAGGCGTTTCAGGCTAGTGGCGCGGTCCATATCACTTCCAACGGCAATTGGCCGGCGGTGCTTTGCGCGACCGTCGGCTGGGGGTAAGACGGACCAGATAGTCATGCGGCCAGAAATCCTCAATCCACTCTTTGCTGAAGTGACCGCGCTGAAAGGCGTGGGACCGGCGCTTGCCAAACCGCTGGAGCGGCTGGGGTTGCGGCGGGTGGTGGACGTGGCCTTTCATCTGCCGACCGGCTGGATCGACCGGGTGGCGCGCGACGAACTCGACATGGCTGATGCAGGCCGGACGATCGCCATCACGCTGACGGCGGTATCCTATCGATCAAGCGCAGGCCGCGGGCCAACTCGGGCGCAGGCGACCGATGCAAGGGGCAATTACGTCTCCCTCGTCTATTTCGGCGGCAATTCGGGCTGGGTGAAGAAATTGCTGCCGCTGGGCGAGCTGCGTCGCGTATCGGGTCGGCTGGAGATGTACGGGCAGGAATTGCAGATCGTGCATCCCGATTATGTGCTGCCGCTTGAGGAAGCAGGGGACACGCCCGAGCGCGAGGCGATTTATCCGTTGTCCGAGGGGCTGACCGCGCGGCGGATGGGCCAGATGGCGGCGCAGGCAGTGGAGCGTACGCCCGCGCTCGATGAATGGATCGAGCCGGGGTTGCTCGCGAAACAGGGCTGGCCCGGCTGGCGCGAGGCGCTGGCACGGATTCATGCCGACCCCTCCGATGCGAAGGCGCGGGCGCGGCTCGCTTATGACGAGCTGTTCGCCAATCAACTGGCGCTCACTTTGGTGCGGGCATCGTCACGGGCGCGCAAAGGCCGGGCGCTGATCGGCGATGGGCGGCTGCGCGCGATGCTGCGTCTGCCCTATACGCCGACGGGGGCGCAATCGCGGTCGATTGTCGAAATCGAGGGCGATTTGCGCCAGTCGCAACCGATGCTGCGGTTGCTGCAGGGTGATGTCGGATCGGGGAAGACGCTGGTCGCGGCGATGGCGCTGCTGGTCGCGGTGGAGGCGGGCGCGCAGGGGGCGTTCCTTGCGCCCACCGAGATACTCGCGCGGCAGCATTTTGAGAGCCTGCGCGGGCTGCTGTCGGGCCTGCCGGTCAACATCGCGGTGCTCACCGGGCGCGACAAGGGGCGGGTGCGTGAGGCGACGCTGATGGGGCTGGCGGACGGATCGATCGACATATTGATCGGCACGCACGCCATCTTTCAGGAGGCGGTTGGATATAAAGACCTTGGGCTGGTTGTGGTCGACGAGCAGCACCGTTTCGGCGTGGCGCAGCGGATGTTGCTGACCGAGAAGGGCCAGCAGCCGCCACATCTGCTCGCGATGACCGCGACCCCCATTCCCCGTACGCTGACCCTCGCGCTGTACGGCGAAATGGATGTCAGTCGGCTCGACGAGATGCCGCCGGGTCGCCAGCCGATCGAAACACGGGTGCTGTCCGAGGATCGGCTCGACGATGTGGTCAACGCGCTTGGGCGGCATTTGTCGGCTGGGGGGCAGGCCTATTGGGTATGTCCGCTGGTCGAGGAAAGCGAGAAGACCGATCTCGCCGCCGCAGAGGCACGGGCCGAAACGTTGCGCGCGCGGTTCGGTGACAAGGTCGGGCTGGTGCATGGCCGGATGAAAGGGCCGGAGAAGGATGCGGTGATGGCCGCCTTTTCCGCCGGTCAAATCGGGGTGCTCGTCGCGACGACGGTGATCGAGGTGGGCGTCGATGTGCCCAATGCGACGCTGATCGTCATCGAAGCGGCAGATCGCTTTGGCCTCGCTCAGCTGCACCAGTTGCGTGGCCGGGTGGGGCGGGGAAGTGGGGCGTCGAACTGCCTGCTGATCCGGGGATCGGCACTCAGTGAAACATCGCGCGCGCGGCTCGCCCTGATGCGCGAAACCAATGACGGGTTCCGTATCGCGGAGGAGGATCTTCGGTTGCGCGGCGCGGGCGAATTGCTCGGCACGCGGCAATCGGGCGAGGCGCAGTTTCGGCTCGCGACGCCTGACATGCTCAACGAGCTGCTGCCCGTAGCGCATGACGACACCCGTTTGCTCATAGATCGCGACGGGGGCCTGAGCGGGCCGCGCGGGCAGGCGGCGCGGGTGGCATTGTATCTGTTCGAGCGCGATGCGGGGGTGGCGCTGCTGCGATCAGGTTGATCGGATCAGCGCGGGCGGAGCATTGCCGCGAGCAGTTCATAATAGTCGGCAAGATCGATCGTCCGGTCCAGTTCGCACCCGATTCGTCCACCCAGCGACCAGCGAATATGCGCTACGATCGCGCCCACAATAGGCAGCGAAATGGTGATTCGATCGCCGGGCTGATAGGCGCAGTCACACCGGGCCATCAGCCCCATCGCCGACATGTTGACGATGACGAGCACCATCGGCTTGGCATCGGGGCCAAAGGCTTTGGCGCGAAAATGCACCTCGTCCCTGCCGACGGTGCGATCGTCTCGAAACGCCAGCGATGCCATACGCGTCACCCCCATCGACCCAGCAACTTACCCTAGGGAAACTAAGCCCGGCGGATGAATCGGATCGGTATGGACATCCTCAACGACAGTTTAACGCCTTTTTATTCGGCGCTTACGAGCAGTCCGTGATGTTTTTTGCCAGCCGAAAGGCGGATCGTTTCGCTGCCCATCACCACCACAAAATTTTCATCGGCGATTTTCTCGCCGTTCACGCGTGCACCACCGCCCTTGATCAGGCGGCGCGCTTCGCCCTTGGAGGCCGCAAATCCTAGCGCAACCAACGCATCGACGAGCGCGATTTCGGGGTCGGCCACAGCGAAGCTGGGCAGGGAATCGCCCGATGCGCCCTCCTCAAAGGTACGCCGCGCGGTTTCTGCGGCATCGGCGGCAGCAGCATCCCCCCGGCACATGGCGGTGGCGGCGTTAGCCAGCGCGATCTTGGCAGCGTTGATCTCCGCCCCTTCGAGCGCCTCGAGCCGGGCGATCTCGTCGAGTGGTAGATCGGTGAACAGCCGAAGGAACCGCCCGACATCGCGGTCGTCGACGTTGCGCCAGAATTGCCAGTAATCATAATCGGGCAATTGCGCTTCGTTCAGCCAGACCGCGCCCGACACGGATTTGCCCATTTTCGTTCCGTCGGCCTTGGTGATCAGCGGTGCGGTAACGCCAAATACTTCGGTACCGTCGATCCGGCGCGTCAGCTCGATCCCGTTGACGATATTACCCCATTGGTCCGATCCGCCCATCTGCAACCGGCAGCCATGGTCGCGCGACAGCTTCAGGAAATCATAGGCCTGCAAAATCATGTAGTTGAATTCGAGGAAGGTCAGCGGCTGTTCACGGTCGAGCCGAAGCTTGACCGAATCGAACGTCAGCATGCGGTTGATCGTGAAATGGCGACCGACATCGCGCAGCAGCTCGATATAGCCGAGCTGGCTCAGCCAATCGTCATTGTTGATCATGATGGCGTCGGTCGGCCCGTCACCAAAGGTCAAAAAGCGTTCGAACACTTTGCGGATTGAGGCGATATTGGCGTTGATCGCGGCATCGTCGAGCAGCTTGCGGCCTTCGTCCTTGCCCGATGGATCGCCTACCTTGGTCGTGCCGCCGCCCATGATGACAATCGGCTTGTGCCCCGCTTGCTGCAGCCGCCGCAGCAGCATGATCAGCATCAGATTGCCGACATGAAGCGACGGTGCCGTCGCGTCGAAACCGCCATAGCCGGGCACGATCTGCTTGGTCGCGAGCGCATCGAGCCCTGCCGCATCGGTCAGCTGGTGGATATAGCCGCGCGTGGACAGCAGGCGGAGCAGATCGGACGAATATTCGGTCATGGCAGCGGCCCTTACGGCAAGACGCGCGCTACGCGCAATCTCAGCGGCGCGGCAATTGCCCCACGGGGTCAACCGGTGTTCGGCCGTTGCGAAGCTCAAAGTGGAGTTCGGGGCGATCGGCAAAGCCGGTATCGCCAGACAGGGCGATGGCCTGGCCCCGCTTCACCGATTGCCCGCGCTGGACGAGCACTTGCCGGGTATGGCCATAGACGCTCGTCCAGCCATCGCCGTGTTTCAGCATCACCAGCCCGCCAAGCCCCGCCACACCGTCGCCGGTGTAGGCGACGACGCCGTCCGCTGATGCGAGGACGGGCGTGTCGATCGGCACCGCGATCTTGATGCCGTCATTGCGTTCCCCGCTCGCACCAGGGCCGAATTTGCGCACCACCTGGCCCTCGACTGGCCAGGTGAACCCGCCGTTCAGACGCGGCGGCGTGGCGACGGCGGCAGTGGGCGGCAAAACGCGGGCAGGGGAGGTGCTCGGTCGGGCAGGGCGTTCATTGGTGGCAAGCGCTGGCTCGCCACCGGTAACGATATCCTCGATATCGAGCCGGAAGGCGCGGGCACGCTCGGCTGTGGTCATCGCGCCTGTGCTGGGGATGATGATGCGCTGCCCGGCGCGCAGGATATAGGGATCGACCAGATCATTGGTCGCGACGATCCGCTGCCATTCAACGCCATAAGCACGGGCGATGGCGATGCCGGTCTCACCCGATCGCACCAGATGATAGCGGCCGCCGGGAATACGGAGCCGTTGCCCGACAAAGATCGTGAACGGGGCGAGCAACCCATTGACCCGCGCGATCGCTTCCGATCCGGCGCCGGTCCGGTTGGCGACCCCGCGCAGCGTATCGCCGGGTTCGACAATATATTCGCCCTCCGCCACATCCTGTGCATCGGGGGTGACGGGCCGGGCTTCCCAGGCGGGTTGGCGCGGGGATTGGGCCAGTTCGCCCGCCGGGCCGACATCTTGCGGGCGTCGATCGATCGGGCCGGGGTCGATCCGTGGCGGCGCACGATCCTGATCGAGCTCGTAATTGCCCCCCTGGGGAATGCATGCAGGCAGCATCGCCGCCAACAGCATCGCGATAACTACCCGACCGGTGTCTCGCATCTTTCCCCCCTATGACCAGCGCTATCGATACGCTGCCGACAGCATATCGAGCGATTCATGATGTGTCAGGTCAAGATGCAGCGGCGTAACGGCCACAAAGCCATCGGCCACCGCCTCTACATCGGTGGCGTGCGCCGGGGTTTCGATCGATGGCCCCAGCCCGAACCAGAAATACTCGTACCCTCGCGGATCCCGATTGCCGACGATCTGCAGCCGCCCGTAATCGCGCAACCCTTGCGCGACCACGCGAACGCCGCGCACCTGATCGGCGGCAACGGCCGGGAAATTGATGTTGACGAGCGTGCGCGGCGCGAGTGGCGCGTCGATCAGCGGGCGCAGTACCTTCTCCCCCCAGGCGGCGGCGGCTTCGAACGGCACCACATCGCCCATGCCTTCGCGCGCATAGGCCTGGCTGAGCGCGATTGAGCGGACGCCCGCGAGCGCGCCCTCCATCGCCGCGGAAACAGTGCCCGAATAGGTCACGTCCTCGGCGAGGTTGGCGCCGCGATTGACGCCCGACAGGATCAGATCGGGCGGATTGTCCTTCATGATCTTGGCGAGCGCCATCATCACCGCATCGGTCGGGGTGCCCGCGACCGCGAACCGGCGATCGTCATAGCGGCGAATACGGATCGGTCGGGACAGGGTGAGCGAATGGCCAGCGCCCGATTGCTCCTCGGCAGGGGCGACGATCCAAACATCGTCGGAAAGCGTCGCCGCAATCGCCTCGAGGATTTTCAGCCCCGGCGCGTAATAGCCATCGTCATTGGTCAGCAGGATGCGCATCAGGCGGCAGGCTCCAGGTGGGTAATGCCGCCCATATAGGGTAACAATACGTCCGGTACGGTGACGCTGCCGTCCTCATTTTGATAATTCTCGAGCACCGCCACCAAGGTGCGGCCTACCGCGAGGCCGGAGCCGTTGAGGGTGTGGACGAACTCGTTCTTTTTCTCACCCGCGACGCGGTATCGGGTGTTCATGCGGCGCGCCTGGAAATCGCCGGTGTTCGAGCAGGAGGAAATCTCGCGATACGCGTTCTGCCCGGGCAACCAGACCTCAAGATCATAGGTCTTGCGCGCGCCGAAGCCCATGTCACCCGTACAGAGCAGCAGCTTGCGATAAGGCAGGTTCAGGCGTTCAAGGATCGTCTCCGCCGCGCGGACCATACGCTGATGCTCCTCTTCGGAGTCCTCGGGGCGCACGATGCTGACGAGTTCGCACTTTTCGAATTGGTGCTGGCGGATGAAACCGCGCGTATCCCGCCCCGCCGCACCCGCCTCGGAACGGAAGCACAGCGTGAGCGCCGTGAGCCGCATCGGGAGGGCGCTTTCGTCGAGCAGCTCGCCCATGACGCTGGCGGTGAGGGACACTTCGCTCGTGGGGATGAGCCAGCGGCGGCGTAGGTTCTTATATTCCGCAGAGTTCTCAAAGCTTTCATTGAGATCGAGAAGCTTCTCGCGCAACTTAGCGCCGTCGGTATCGATGCTCTCAATCCAAATTCGGTCATAATGCCGCCCGAACGCTACCTTGGCGTCCTCTTGCGAACGGGGAACACGGATAGCGAACGAGTCTTCGGCAAACTTGGGCAGCTTGTCAGTGCCGTACATCGCCTCGTTGGTAACCAGCACCGGCGGGTTGCATTCCTGATAGCCGTGCTCGCGCGTCTGCACATCGAGCATGTACTGGCCGAGCGCGCGGTGGAGCCGCGCCATGTCGCCACGCAGGAAGGTGAAGCGCGCGCCCGAAAGCCGCGTGCCGGTTTCGAAATCCATGCCCAGCGCAGGGGCAAGGTCGGCATGTTCCCGGGGCGTGAAGTCGAACGCGCGCGGCGTGTCCCAGCGGGCCACCTCGACATTGTCTTCCTCGCCAGCGCCATCGGGCACATCGGCGGCGGGAAGGTTGGGGATGATGGCGAGCGCGGCCTGCAATTGCTCGCCGAGCAGTTTTTCCTCAGCCTCGATCGCGGGCATCCGCTCCTTCAGCGCAGCGACCTCTGCCTTCAGCGCTTCGGCAGCATCTTTGTCACCCTTGGCCATCGCCGCGCCGATGGCTTTTGAGGCTTCATTGCGGCGCGCCTGGCCAAGCTGCGCTTCGGTCATCAGCGCACGGCGTCGCTCGTCGAGTGACACCAGATCGGCAGCGGATGGTGCTAACCCTCGACGCGTGAGCGCGGCATCAAAGGCGTCGGGATTTTCTCTGATGAAGCGGATATCATGCATGGCCGCAGGCTATGGCGAGCCGGTGCGGGCTGCGCAAGCGGACAGGCAGTTGGTCGGTCGACCGATGGCGCGATCAGGCTGCGGTATCGACCTTTTTGACGAAACGCTTGCGCGCCACCAGCGCAGCCGCTGCGGCGCCGAACAGGAGCACCATTGGAGGGGCAGGCACTGGGGTGGGCGTGCCGCTCGAGCCGTTGTGGCCGCTCGACGTCATCCCGTTGCTGCCGCCATTGCTGGTGCTGCCGCTGGTGCTGCTCGTGGTGCTGGTGCTGAACCCGGTGCTGCTGGATCCAAAGCTGCTCGAACTCGTGCTGGTCGATGAGGAAACGTCACCGCTCGATGAGGTTGAGGTCGACACATCGCCGCTCGAAGACGTGGAGGTCGAGACATTCCCGCTCGAGGATGACGACACATCACCGCTCGACGACGAGGACACATTACCGCTGCTCGAAGAGCCACCGGTTGACGAGGTGCTGGTGGTGGAAAGCCCGCCCGTACTGGTCGAGCTGCTGGTGGAAGAGCCACCTGAACCACCTGAACCTCCAGAGCCGCCTGAACCGCCCGAGCCGCCGCTGGACGTGCTGCTCGATGACCCGCCGGTGGAAGACCCGCCGGTGCTGGTCGAAGAGCCGCCAGTCGATGAACCGCCAGTGCTGGTCGAGGACCCGCCGGTGCTGGTCGATGACCCTCCCGTGCTCGTGGACGTGCCGCCTGATCCGCCGCTGGAAATGCTGCCACTCGATGTCGACGAAATGTTGATGATCACGCCGCTCGATCCGCTCGTGCCGGATGATGTCGTGCCCGATGATGTCGTGCCAGAAGACGTTGTGCCAGACGAAGTTGTGCCTGACGACGTTGTGCCCGATGAGGCACCACCCGATGAACCGCTTGATCCGGTGCTGGTGCTGGACGTGGATGAGATGACGATGCCGCCACTGCCGCTGCCGCCGCCTCCGCCGCCGAAGAACCCGCCAGCGAAGAAGCCACCGCCGCCAAAGCCGCTGCTGCCACCGACCAAAATCGGGCCGCCACCGCCGCCGCTGCTTGATACCGGAAATTCGCCGCTTGATCCCAAATAGGGCGGGGGCAGCGGCACCGGTGTGCCCTGGCTTGCGACCGTGATGACAGCGGGTGGGCAAGAAGTCTGGGTGCGGGTCACGACGCGGCGGACCCGCGTGCCGGGGCGGCGCGCGGCGGTGCGAACAACCCGCTTGGTATGGACCTTCTTCACATAGGCGGCGCGCGGCTGAGCCGATTCGGTCACATGGACCGCACCGCCGCCAATCAGCGCCCCGCCGCAGGTGCAGGCACAAAGTTTAGCCAAGGCCATCCGAACCGACATTGTGTTTCTCGCTCGTTTTACCGGGCATCACTGCAACCTGACAGATCAGCCACAGCGGGAGTGCCGCTATCTCTCCAAAGTGCAGAACAAAATGTTAAGTTCAACGCCGTTAACCAACAAAGTGACGAGCATTGGTACTTTTGGCGACGGTAGGGCGATTGAAATTTGGTTAACGTATCAATCTGATACGGACTTGATGATTATCCGATGCTGCATGTTAACTATTCGAACCCATTAGACCGGCCGGCGCCGGTGTGGCTTTGCCTTGACGGGTTGTGCGCCGTTCGGCGGCGGTGCTGCTGCGGCGCTAAGGGGCGGGAAAAGCGCGTGTTCGGCTGTCGGGATTGCTTGTCCATCGCCAAATGCCTCGGTATAGGCGCGCCGTAGACCGTCGAAGGCACTCAATGTGCCGGAATGAAGTCCGCAGGAGCTTGGGGATGGCAACGGTGTTGAAACGAGTGGGTGATCACGATCAATCCGATGCGCTGCCGGCCACCGGTAGCGACGATGGCTACCGGCCAAGCGCCGATGAGCCCTTCATGAATCCGCGCCAACTGGAATATTTCCGGGGCAAGTTGCTCGCCTGGAAAGAGGCGATTCTACTCGAGGCGCAGGGGACACTGTCTCAGTTGCAGACCGAAAGTCTGCGCGAGGCTGACCTGACCGACCGCGCATCGAGCGAGACCGATTGGTCGATCGAGCTGCGTACGCGTGATCGCCAGCGCAAGCTGATCTCCAAAATCGAAGCCGCTATGCGCCGAATCGATGAAGGCGAATATGGCTATTGCGAAGTGACCGGAGAGCCGATCTCGCTTGCCCGGCTTGAAGCGCGGCCGATCGCGACGATGACGGTCGAAGCGCAGGAACGGCACGAGCGGCACGAAAAAATCTCGCGCGAAGATTGATCTGTCAGCGTTGCGTTAACCGTTTCGATAAGTTTTGCTGGTCTATTGTCTGCCATCACCCTTGGTAATTCAGAGCAGGCCAGATGGACCAGTTCGCGCATGAACCCTTCAAAGCCGCCGTCGCTGACGACGCGGCAAGCCAGCGCCACGAAGTGCGCGACAGCCTGTTTCTGGTTGCCCAGTTTCGGCTGGCCGGAACACGGACGGCCGAGCATGTTCGCGTCCGCAATCTTTCAGCCGGTGGGTTGATGGCCGAAGTGCCGAGCCCGATCGCGCAGGGCACCGCCGTAGAACTCGAAGTGCGCGGTATCGGCTGGATCACGGGAAAAATCGCCTGGTATGCGGCAGGGCGAGTCGGCGTGGCGTTCGATCAGATGATCGATCCGATTCTGGCGCGGAAGCCGCTGGGCGGGGGCACGCAGACGCCGGTTTTCGTCAAGCCCATCCTCCCGCTGCGCTAAACTAGCGACGGCATCCGGAAAGCTTTCGACTCAACGAAAATCTGTGGGTTGTTTGGATGGGGTTGCCCCCTTCAGGGCGATTCCGGCCATGTGCCGGATCGCCCCGGGTGTTGATCAGCCGATGCTGATCGCTTCCTTCAGTCGCAGCTTTTCCTTTTTCAAGGTAGCCAGCGTTACCGCATCGGGCATGGGTCGCTGCGATTCGGTAACGATTCGACGATCGAGTTTGGCGTGTTTCGCTTCTAGTGCCGAGAGATGGGCGCTATGCATGTGAGCGAACCTCCTTGCTTGAGAACCGGTCGAATTGGGCCGGTCAGAAAGTAAATCACGTGCGCTTTCGATTGTCTCCCCCCATGCGGCAGAGTCGCGGTGGAACCACGTATTTTATCGACGATCCGATTCGTTTGTGGTTTTCGCGTTCGCCGATTCACACTGCCTTGCTAAGGGTAGCGAAAGTCGCGCAAGGATAGCTGATGGACGAACGCCTGATCGCCAAGCGGATCGAACTGCTCCGCATCGAGCACCGAGACCTTGATGCGGCGATTGATGCGTTGCTTGAGCATGGATCGACCGATCAGCTGCAGATCGCCCGGCTCAAGAAGCGCAAGCTGCGGCTGCGTGATGAGATTGCGTTTCTATCGGACCAGCTGATCCCGGACATCATCGCCTGACCGATCCGTAATGGGACGACGGGTAGCGGACGGCAGCATTTGATCGATTCCGTATACCGCGCGTTTCTGGCAAACTGCTGCGCTTGAGGGGAAAAGACATCGCAACGCAGGTCCATCGACGGTTGATCGAATCGCTATATGGCGAAGCGATGCTGCTTGCCGATGAAGCGCGCAGTTATTTCGACGAAGGCGGGCGTGCCGAACGCGAGGCGCTCGACCCAATGGCGCGGGTGTCGTTTTCCTGCGAATCGCTGAAAGTGACGACGCGGTTGATGCATGTCATCGCCTGGTTGCTGACGCAGAAGGCAATCGATGCGGGCGAAATGACCCAGCGCGATGCGCTTGATCCGTCGCGGCGATTGGGGCCGCCGCCCGTCACTGATGCCGCCGCCCTGGCCGCAATGCCCGAGCAGGCGCGGCAGTTGATCGAAGAAAGTATCGAGCTGTTCCGGCGGACGGCCAGGCTTGACGATCTGCAGGCGGAAGATGCGCCGAGCGTCAGCCCGGCGCTGTCAATGCTCCACCGCCTCGAAACGGCGTTTTAAAGCATTTTCAACATCAGATTACTCAAACCACCCGTTCGCCCTGAGCGAAGTCGAAGCGCAAACGCCACGCCTAGGCTTCGACTTCGCTCAGCCCGAACGGAGTTGGTAATTGTAAGCAAACAAAATCTTGTTAGGCGTCCACCGCCGCACGAACCGGCGTGATGCGCGCATAGGCGGCGCGATATTCGGCCTCCAGGCGATCCACGCGAGCGGCGACGCTTTCGACCGCATTGACCACGCCGATCCCCTGGCCCGATCCCCAGATGTCACGCCATGCTTTGGCTTTTGATCCATTGTCGCCGCCAAAGTTCATAGTCGAAAGGTCACCCTCGGGCAGATTGTCCGGATCAAGTCCTGCCGCTTCGATAGAACTGCGCAGGTAATTGCCGTGCACCCCGGTAAACAGGTTCGAATAGACGATGTCGGATGCCTTGCTGTCTACGATCGACTGTTTGTAGGCCGCATCGGCATTGGCTTCGTCGGTGGCGATGAAGGCAGAACCGATATAGGCAAGGTCGGCGCCCATCGCCTGCGCCGCCAGGATCGCACTGCCATTGGCGATCGACCCGGAAAGCGCGAGCGGTCCATCGAACCACTGCCGGATTTCCTGGATCAGCGCGAAGGGTGACAGGCGACCGGCATGGCCGCCAGCGCCGGCTGCCACGGCAATCAGGCCGTCGGCGCCTTTTTCGATCGCCTTGCGGGCAAAGCGATCATCGATGATGTCGTGCAGCGTAATGCCACCCCAGCCATGCACCGCCGCATTCAGATCCTCGCGCGCGCCGAGCGATGTGATCGTAATTGGCACCTGCCACTTCGCACAAGTCGCCAGGTCGGCCTCAAGCCGATCATTCGATCGGTGGACGATCTGGTTGACCGCATAAGGAGCGGCAGGACGATCGGGATTGTCCCGGTTCCACGCCGACAGCTCCTCGGTAATCCGATGCAGCCATTCGTCGAGCAGGCCCTGCGGCCGGGCGTTAAGCGCCGGAAACGAGCCGACAATCCCCGCCTTGCACTGGGCGATCACCAGATCGGGACCGGAGATGATGAACAGCGGGGACCCGATAACGGGCAGCCGCAAGCGATCGAAAAGGGCGGGTAGGCTCATGCACGTTTCATAGCGCAACTGATTTCTCTGTCCAGCATTCGGTATGGAAGCGGTAATTGCATCGCTGCCTGAAAAGCTTAGGGTCCGCCGATATTTCGAACCCGGAGTCGACTCACATGAAGTTTTCTACCGCCGCTATCCTGTCGCTTGGGCTGATGATGGGCGTATCGACGCCGGCACTCGCCAGCGGCCAGCTCCCCAAGTCGGTGGCCCCGGTGCTGTATGACATCAAGATTGAGCCCGATGCCGCCGCCAAGACCTTTACGGGCACCGAAAAGGTCACCGTGGTCGTTCGTGAGGCGACCAGCACGATCAAGCTGAATGCGGCTGATCTGGCGATTAGCAAGGTTACGTTCGACGGTAAGGACGCACCCTTTGTGCTCGCCGCCGATGCGCAGGAAATGACCGTCACACTGCCCGCCGCGGCTAAGCCGGGTAAGCATGTGATGACCTTTGCCTGGACCGGCAAGATCAACGATGCCGCATCGGGCCTGTTCGCGATTGATTACAAGAATCCCGATGGCACCCCCGCGCGGATGCTCGCGACACAATTCGAAGCGCCCGATGCGCGCCGTTTCGCGCCGATGTGGGATGAGCCCTCATTCAAGGCCAAGTTCCGGCTGACCGCGGTCGCGCCAGCCAAGGAACTCGCTTTTTCGAACATGCGCGCCAAGGTTTCGACCCGCAAAGACGGCAAAAAAATCTACACGTTCGATAAGACCCCGGTCATGTCGAGCTATCTGCTGTTTTTCGGCATGGGCGATGTCGAGCGCAAGACAGTGATGGCAGGCAAAACCGAAATCGGGGTCATTACGCGGCGCGGTGTGGTCGACCAGGGCGATTATGCGCTGGCATCGGCCAAGCGCTTGCTGGCTTATTACAATGATTATTTCGGCCAGCCTTATCCGCTGCCAAAACTCGATATGATCGCGGGGCCAGGCTCGAGCCAGTTCTTTGGTGCGATGGAGAATTGGGGCGCGATCTTCTATTTTGAGCCGACCCTGTTGTTTGACCCGGCACGTGCCACCCAAAGTGGCCGTGAACGTATCTTCACTGTCGTCGCCCATGAAATCGCCCACCAATGGTTCGGTGATCTGGTCACCATGGCATGGTGGGACGATCTCTGGCTGAATGAGGGCTTCGCTTCGTGGATGGAGAATAAGGCGAGCAATGATCTGAACCCCGATTGGTTCGCCAAAGCGAACGCCGTTGCGCAGGATCGTGAAGGTGCATTGGGGCTCGATGCCACTGCCGCCACGCATCCGATCATTCGTAAAGTCGAAACCGTCGAGCAGATTGGCGAAGCGTTCGACTCGATCACCTATCAAAAGGGACAGGCCGTTATCGGCATGATCGAATCGACGCTGGGCGCCGATGCGTTTCGGGCCGGCATCCGCACCTATATGGCGAAATATAAATACGGGAATACGCAGACCGACCAGCTTTGGGCCGAACTCGAAGCGGCGTCGGGCAAGCCGGTAACGGCGAGCGCGCATGACTTTACCTTGCAGGGCGGTGTGCCGATGGTAACGCTGACGGGGTCGACCTGTTCGGCAGGGCAGACGCAGGTGCTCCTCTCACAGGGCCGCTACGGCCTCGATGCGCCGTCAAAGGTTGCGCAGACATGGCGGGTGCCGATGACGCTGAGCGTGGTTGGCGGCCCTATCGCCAGCACGATCGTGTCGGGCGTCGCGCCAACGGCGGTCAACGTTCAGGGCTGTGGCACCATCGTCCTCAACCGCGACAAGGGCAGCTATTTGCGCGCACGGTATGACGATGCCGGGCATGCCGCGATCGTCAAGGATTTCACCAAGCTGGAGTTGACCGACCGGCTCGGCACATTGGGAGATGATTTCGCGTTGGCGCTCAGCGGCGATCAGGGGCTCGACCGCTATTTGCAATTGATTGGCGAAGTGAAGCCCGATGCCAATGCACTTGAACTTGCGACCGTTTCTGATCAGCTCGGGTCGATCATCGGCATCGTGGAAGGTACCGCGCTGGAGGCGCCGGTCCGGGCGCGGACGGTGGCGTTCCTAGCGCCGGTGATGAAGCGTGTTGGCTTCGAGGCACAACCGGGCGAATCGCCCCTGATCACCAATCTGCGCGAAAATGTGGTGCGGCGATTGGGTGTGAATGGTGATCCAGAAGTGGCTGAAGCTGCTCGGAAATATGTCAATGCCCTGGCGAAGGATGGTACAGCGATTCCCCCGGCCATTCGAGGGCCGATACTGGCGACCTATGCCGTCAACGCGACGCCCGCCGAATGGGACGCACTGTTGAAACTGACGCGGGAAACAACCAACCCGGTGGTCCGCAACGGCTATATCCAGCTGCTTGGTTCGGCACGCGACGTCGCGCTCGCCAATCGGGCGATCGACCTCCTGAAGGGCACAGAGCTCACCGCGCCGCAGAAATCGAGCCTGTTGCGGGCAATCGCCGGTCGTCATTCGGACATGGCCTTCGACTTTGCCGTTGCCAATCCCGATCTCGTCAATGGCTTCCTCGAAGTGAGCACCCGCTCGGGCTATATTCCAAGCCTTGGGGCGGGTTCGTCCGATCCGGCGATGCCGGCGAAGATCCTCGCTTATGCCGAAAAGAACTTGCCCGAAGCATCCCGCGGCGGTGCGAAGCGGACGGTGGCGTTGATGGCCGTGCGCCGGCAGCTTGCCGATCGTACGCGGCCAGCCATCGAGGCCTGGGTGAAATAGCCCTTTTTTCTTATGCCGGATGATTTGGGTCGGACATGTTTTTTCATCCGTTCGCCCTGAGCGAAGTCGAAGGGCAAGCACAGCGCTTGGGCTTCGACTTCGCTCAGCCCGAACGGAGGCTTTCTCGATCATCAGTTATTCGGAAGGGGCGGCTGATCGGCGTCAATCGACGCGGGTCAGCCCCTGCGCATAAGCGCGGCTCTTCGCAACATAATGCTCGGCTGATGCGCGCAACATTGCCGCTGCCGAATCATCGAGCTGGCGGATAGCGCGCGCCGGGCTGCCGACGATCAGGCTGCCGGGCGGGAATGTTTTTCCTTCCGTCACCAGTGCGCCCGCGCCGACGATGCAGCCGTCGCCGATCTCCGCGCGGTTCAGGACGATCGCCCCCATCCCGATCAGCACCCCGTTGCCGATTGTGCAGCCGTGCAGGATCGCATGATGCCCGATCGTGCAATCCGTGCCGATGGTCAGCGGTGCGCCGGGGTCCGAATGGAGCATTGCCCCCTCCTGGATGTTGCTGCGCGCGCCGATCAGCATTGGCGTATTGTCTCCCCGGATCACCGCGCCGAACCACACGCTGGCATCCGCGCCAAGATGAACATCGCCGATTACGTCGGCGCTCGGCGCGACCCAGGCCCCGGCGGGATCGACGATCGGGCGCTTGCCCTCGATTTCGTACAGCGGCATCGTGATCTCCTGTGGTGTGCGTTGGGATCGGTAGTGGCAATGTCGGCATGGCCGCGCAAGCCGATGCGCCCGGTCTGGTCGAGTGGAAGGAATAACCGATGCGTGTCGGCTCGCTGAAACTAAAGGCCCAACTGTTTTGTGGCGACGAACCGGCGATGGGACCGGGCAAGGCCGATCTGCTCGACGCAATTACCGCGCACGGATCAATCTCGGCCGCCGGACGAGCGCTGGGGATGAGCTATCGCAGGGCCTGGTTGCTGGTGGACAGCATGAATCGCTGCTTTCGCGACCGCTTGGTCGAAACGACGGCCGGGGGCGGGCAGGCGCGCGGCGCCCGCGTGACAGGAGCGGGACAGGATGTGCTTCACCGCTATCGTGCGCTCGAAGCCCGGCTTGCTGATGTCGTTGAGGAGGATCTGAAAGGGCTCGAGGCTAAGCTGCGATCAGTGCCACTGCCCTGAAACCGAGCGACGCACGAACATTGCTTGCAGGGCAACGGCTGGGCCGTCACACTCTGCCCCATCAAATTTGGGGGAAACACGGTGGCCAGATACACAAAATTGCTCAGAGCATTGTCGCTGGCCGCACCGATCGCATTAATGGCGACAGCATCACCAGCGGCTGGCCCTCGTAAAGGAGCGGCGCTTGAAGCTGCATTTGATACGCAAGTCAGCGCGAAGGACCAGCTCGAATGGCTGAAGCGCATGGCGGCCGAGCCCAATCATGTCGGCTCTCCGCACAATAAGGCCAACGCCGAGGCAACGCTCGCGCTGTTTAAGGCCTGGGGTTGGGACGCCAAGATCGAGACATTTCAGGTGTTGTACCCGACACCGCTTACCTCGCTGATTGAGATCATCACCCCGCATGAGGGGGCTCCCGAGGTAATGCCGCTGGGCGGGCAGGAACCGACAATAGCCGAAGACCCCTCGTCGGCCGCGATCGCCAATGCGCTGGTTCCCTATGTCGCCTATCAGGGCGATGGTGATGTTACCGCTGAGCTGGTCTATGTGAATTTCGGCCTGCCGGCAGATTATGAGGCGCTCGCGCGGCGCGGCATTAGCGTCAAGGGCAAGATCGTGATCGCGCGCTATGGCGGCGGGTGGCGCGGCCTGAAGCCCAAGCTGGCACAGGAACAGGGCGCGATCGGCTGCCTGATTTATTCGGACCCGGCCCAGGATGGCTATGCGATCGGCGATCCCTATCCCAAGGGGGGCACACGGCCACCCACCGGCGTGCAGCGCGGATCGGTGGTCGATCTCGTCGTGGCGCCGGGTGATCCGTTGACGCCCGATATCGGCGCCACGAAAGGTGCCAAGCGGCTGACGCGGGAAACCGCGACCACGATCATGAAGATCCCGACGCTACCGATTTCCTATGGCGACGCGACCAAGTTGCTCAGCCAGCTTGGTGGTCGCAAGGCACCGGCAAGCTTCAGGGGGGCGCTGCCCTTCACCTATCATCTGGGCGGCACCGAAGCGGTGAAGGTGCACTTGCTGGTCAAATCAGCCTGGACGTTGAAGCCCATCTACAATGTGATTGCCACCCTGAAAGGCGCAAAATACCCCGATCAGTGGATCGTGCGCGGCAATCACCATGATGGCTGGGTGTTCGGCGCACAGGATCCGTTATCGGGCAGCGTCGCGATGCTGTCCGAAGCCAAGGCGCTTGGCGGCTTGCTCAAGACCGGCTGGCGGCCTGATCGCACGATTGTTTATGCCAGCTGGGACGGCGAAGAGCCGGGGCTGCTTGGATCCACCGAATGGGTTGAAACGCATGCCGCCGAGCTTAAAGCCAAGGCGCTGATTTATATCAACACTGACAGCAATGGCCGCGGTTTCCTGAGCGCGCAGGGCAGCCATGATTTCCAGCATCTGGTAAGCGATGTTGGCCGCGACGTTATCGATCCGCAGACCGGCCGACCGGTGCTCGAACGCCTGTTGAAGGGCATTCGTGCCGATGCCTTTGGCGGCCAGTCTTTCCCGCCCGATTTGCTCGCGAGTGCCGAAGCGGGCGGTGATCTTCAGATGGGGGCGCTAGGATCAGGTTCGGATTACTCCGCTTTCCTTCAGCATATTGGCCTGCCGGCGCTTAATATCGGCTATGGCGGGGAAGATCAGGGCGACGGTGTCTATCATTCGATTTATGATAGCTATCATCACATGACGACCTTTGATGATCCCGGCCTGGTCTATGGCACGGTGTTGTCAAAAACCGTCGGTCGGCTCGTGCTGCGCATGGCCGATGCCGACACACCGCCACAACGCTTTGGCGATTTCGCGACGACGGTGGCCGGTTATCTAGCCGAGGTGAAGAAGCTCGCCGCCGATCGACGGGAGAGCGATGAAAAGCGTGTGAAGCTGATCGAGGCTGGCGCGTTCGGCCTTGCGAGCGATCCGCTCGATCCGGTGGCGCCGCCGCCCCTGGTTCAAATGACGCCAGTGATCGATTTCGGCGCGCTGGATACAGCGATCGATCGGCTCAAGGCGAGTGCCAGCGCGTTTGATGCTACCTTTGCCACCAAAGGCGCGAGCCTCACGCCAGTGACGCGCCAGAAGCTGAACGCGCTGCTCGCCACGATCGATCAGCTGCTGATCGATGATCGCGGGCTGCCCGGTCGGCCCTGGTTTCGCAACCTGATCTACGCGCCCGGACGCTTCACGGGATATGGCACCAAGACGTTGCCGGGTGTGCGCGAAGCGATCGAGGAACGGCGCTTTGCCGATGCCATGGAATATGCGCGACGCACGGGTGCTGTGATCGATGCCTATGCAACGCGCCTCGATGCGGCTCGGGCGCTGATCCAGTAAAAGGCCGTTAGGGCGCTGGAGCAACCGAAGGCGGCGGTGGCGGCATCATTCGTCCGTTGCCCAGGCGTGCCTGCATGGCGGAAGCGCATACCGGTGAAAGCTTGGACTGATTGGCGCGAATACAGGGGCCCAGTTTGCCGTCCCCTGGCGTCATGCCGGGGCAAAGCGATTTGAAATCGGCCTGGCATGCCTGCATCATCGCGCCACGGTTCGCGGCAAGCCCTGGGCGGGTGACCAGGGGCGGTGTGGGTGCCTGGGTGACAATGGGGGTGGATGGCACTGGTGCCATGGCGTTCTGGGCCGTGGCGGCGCCACTCAGCGCAGCAGTGGCGGCAATCATCAGCATCACACGCATTGGATACTCCCTTATCGATTCAACCATTGTCTTTGCGGTCCAAGGCTTAACCCGCCAGGCATCAGAACCCTTCGGAAAAAGCAAGTTGAGGCTTTTGTTTGCGTTTGGGATCACGCTAAGACTGGAGCGCGCGCTGGCGCCTTAACGGGGGGAATGGAATGCCGGGTGGTTTGGTCGCGTTGCTGGATGATATCGCCGCGATCGCGAAAGTGGCGGCAGCATCGGTGGATGATGTCGCTGCAGCTGCGGGCAAGGCGGGGGCGAAGGCCGCAGGAGTCGTGATCGACGATACTGCCGTCACCCCCGGCTATGTGGTGGGACTCACACCTGACCGCGAATTGCCGATCATCGCCAAGATCGCCTGGGGATCGGCCAAGAACAAGATCCTGTTTCTGCTGCCCGCCGCGCTGGCGCTCAGCTATTTCGCGCCCTGGGCGATCACCCCGATCCTGATGATCGGCGGGGCCTATCTCTGTTTCGAAGGGGCCGAAAAGCTACTCGAGAAGCTTTCAGGCGTCGATCATGGCGAGGAAGCAACTACGATCACCGATCCGCGTGAACTCGAAGACCGCCAGGTGAGTGGGGCGATCCGTACTGATCTGATCCTGTCGGCGGAGATCATGGCGATCGCACTCGCCGAGCTACCAACGATGGGAATCGTGCAGCAAGCGCTGGTGCTTGCGCTGGTCGGCATCGCCATAACGGCGGCGGTCTACGGTGCTGTCGCGCTGATCGTGAAGATGGACGATATCGGGCTGAACCTCGCTCGGCGCAAGCCGAATGGCGTGCAGGCCTTTGGGCGTGGGTTGGTGACGGCAATGCCGATCCTGCTCACCGCGCTGGCGACAATCGGGACTGCTGCGATGCTATGGGTTGGCGGGGGCATTATCGTGCACGGGCTGGAGGTATTCCACCTCGAGACGATCCCCCATCTGGTGCACGATTCAGCTCATGCCGCAGCAGAAGCGATTCCTTCCATCGGCCCGGTTCTGGAATGGCTCGTCGGCGCGATCGGCTCTGCGATTGTTGGCTTGATCGTCGGCGGCGCGATTGTCGGCGTGCTTCATCTGATCCCGCACAAAAAGGGCGCCGCCGCCGCGCACTGATCAGGGCATTGATCAGGCCCCGCTGGTGACGGCCCCCTGCGATGCCGAACCCACCAGCCGCGCATATTTGGCGAAAGCGCCGGTTACGTCGCGCGCGATGGGCGGCGCGGCCGGTCGGCTGTCGAGATCGGCGTCAGTGGAGATCGTTCGGCCTTCGACATCAATGATGATCCGGTCGCCGGTCCGCAGCCGCCCGATGGGGCCCCCGCGCGCCATTTCGGGCGAGATATGCCCGACCATGAAGCCATAGGTCGCGCCGGAAAAACGTCCATCGGTAACGAGCGCCACGCTATCGCCGAGGCCACGCCCCTGGATCGCGGCGGTCACCCCGAGCATTTCGCGCATCCCCGGGCCGCCGACCGGCCCTTCGCCCCGGATGACGACGACGTCGCCGGGTTCGATTTCGCCCGCCGCCACGGCAGCAAAGGTGGCTTCCTCGCCGTCGAACACCTTTGCCGGGCCCTCATGGCGCATCCGATCATGCCCGGCCAGCTTCACTACGCACCCCTCAGGCGCGATATTGCCATAGAGAATGCCATAGCCACCGCGCGGTTTGAGCGGCGCATCGGCCGTCAGAATAACTTCTTGCCCCGGCGTTTCGGGGGCATCGCGGAAATGATCGAACAGGCTGTGCCCGGTCACGGTCGGCGTATCGGTGATCAGTCCCGCCTCCATCAGCCGCCGCCCGAGCAGTGCGGTGCCGCCCGCCGCCGACATATCAGGCGCCATGAACCGCCCGCCGGGCTTCAGATCGGCGATCACCGGGGTGGAGCGCGAAATGTCGTCGAACAGGTCGATCGCAAAGTCGCTCTCAGGGATGCCTGCTTCACGCGCAATGGCGAGCAGGTGGAGCACGAGGTTGGTCGATCCGGCGGTTGCCGTGCCTGCGACAATCGCGTTTTTCAGGCTGGCGGGTGTGATCAGGCTGCGCGCATTGCGACCGGCGCGCACCGCATCCATCAGCACACGGCCCGCTTCCTTCGCGGCGCCCGCCTTGTCAGGATGAACGGCGGGCACGTCGTTCAGCCCAATAGGCGAAAGGCCCAAAAAGCTCATCGCGAGCGCCATCGTGTTGGCGGTGAATTGCCCGCCACAGGCGCCGGCACCGGGGCAGGCGGCTTTCTCCACTGCGAGCAACTCGGCATCGTTCACCGTGCCCGCCCCGTGCCCGCCGACTGCCTCGAACACGTCTTGAATGGTCAGCGCCTTGTCACCCAGGCGTCCGGGCATGATCGAACCGCCGTATAAGATGACCGAGGGCAGATCGAGCCGCGCGGCGGCCATAGCGGCGGCAGGGATCGTCTTGTCGCAGCCGACCAGGAACAGCACCGCATCAAGCATGTGTCCACGCACTGCCAGCTCAGCCGAATCGGCAATGCATTCACGGCTCATCAGCGATGCGCGCATCCCCGGCGTACCCATCGAGATGCCATCGGTGACCACGATCGTGTTGAAATCGACCGGGGTGCCACCCGCCGCGATAATGCCGGCGCGGGCATGATCGGCAAGCTCGCGCAAATGCATGTTGCACGGCGTTACCGTCGACCAGCTGTTGACGATCGCTACCATTGGCTTGGCCATGGCTTCATCATCGATCCCGGCAGCGCGCAGCATCGCGCGGGCAGGTGCCCGTGCTGCCCCTTCAAGCAGTTCGCGCGAGGGGAGGGCAGGCTGAGTGGCAACGGAATCGGTCATTACGGCGCTTTCGAGAGCGTGGTCGGCAGGAAATTTTCCATCGCATCAACGATGGTCTTGCGCAATATTAGTTTGCTGGTGCATCGACGCGCGGCTCTGCTAGGGGCGTCATGTCATAAGGCCGAATAGGAAATCTGGTGGAAACGACCGTGACCGTCATCGACGCACCTGCCGGTGTGCCAACCCGAACATTCACGATCGCGGTACTGCCGGGCGATGGCATTGGCCCCGAAGTGACGCAGGAGGCGATTGCGTGTCTCGCGATCCTTTCTGACGCGCACGGTTTCAGCCTGCGCTTTACCGATTACCCGTTTGGCGGTGCCGCGATCAATGCTCATGGCGATCCGCTGCCCGCCGCAACATTGGACGCAGCACGGTCAGCCGATGCGATCCTGATGGGGGCGATCGGCGGGCCGCAATGGGCGGCACTGGCCCAAACGCCCGAGGCCGGTCTATTGCGGCTACGCAAGGAGCTGGGACTGTTCGCCAACCTGCGCCCGGCCCGAATGATCGCCGGGATGGAGCATCTGTCGCCGCTGAGGGCTGAACTGGTCGCGGGGATCGACATTCTGGTGGTGCGTGAGCTGACCGGCGGGCTCTATTTCGGCGCGCATGTGCTGGAGGACGACCATGCCAGCGATGTTTGCGCCTATAGCCGCGCCGAGATCGAGCGGATCGCCCATGTTGCGTTCCGGGCGGCGCAGGCACGGTCTGGCCGCGTCACCTCGGTCGACAAGGCTAATGTGCTGGCCTCGTCGAAGCTGTGGCGGCGGGTAGTGATCGAGGTCGCGGCAGGATATCCGGACGTTGCGCTCGACCATCTTTATGTCGATGCCGCCGCGATGGAGTTGATCAAGAATCCCCGGCGTTTTGACGTGATCCTGACCGAGAATTTGTTCGGCGATATCCTGTCCGATGAGCTTTCGGTAATCCCGGGCTCGATTGGCCTGCTCGGCTCGGCGAGCACAGGGAGCAGCGGGGGCGGGCTGTACGAGCCGATCCACGGGTCTGCCCCTGATATTGCTGGGCAAGACCGCGCAAATCCGGCCGGCATGATGGAAAGCGCGGCGATGATGCTTGAGATGCTGGGAGAAGCGGCTGCAGCCGAAGCGCTTCGACAGGCGGTGTGCGACACGCTGCTCGATGGCATTCGCACTGCTGACCTGGGCGGCACCGCACGGTGCAGCGAATTTGGAGAGGCGGTGCGCCGCCGTTTGGCGACGCAATCGTGAGCATTCCCCCCAAGACGCTCTATGAAAAAATCTGGGACGCCCATGTCGTCGAGCGCCGGGTAGATGGCACCTGCCTGATTTATATCGACCGGCATCTGGTCCACGAGGTTACCTCACCCCAGGCATTTGAGGGGCTGCGGCTGGCGGGCAGGCGGGTGCGCCGCCCCGATCTGACGCTGGCGGTACCCGATCATAATGTGCCGACCACGCCGCGGATCGATGCAGCGGGCAAGCGGTTGCCGATCGCTGATCCGGCGAGTGCGGCGCAGCTGGCCGCACTTGAGGCCAATGTCGCCGATTTCGACATCCCTTATTTCTCCGCGACCGCCGCCGAGCAGGGCATCGTCCATGTCATCGGTCCGGAGCAGGGCTTTACGTTGCCGGGAACGACGCTCGTCTGCGGCGATAGTCATACCGCCGCGCATGGTGCGTTGGGAGCGCTTGCCTTCGGGATCGGCACCAGCGAGGTCGAGCATGTTCTCGCCACCCAGACCCTGCAGCTCACCCCTTCCAAAACGATGGAAGTGCGCGTCGATGGCGCGCTCGGCCCAGGCGTGACGCCCAAGGACCTGATCTTGACGATTGTCGGCCTGATCGGCGCGGCGGGCGGGGCAGGTTATGTCATCGAATATCGCGGCAGCACGTTTGAGGCGATGAGCATCGAAGGGCGACTGACGGTGTGCAACATGTCGATCGAAGCGGGCGCGCGGTCGGGCCTAATCGCGCCGGATGAAACGACCTTCGCCTATCTCGCCGGGCGGCCGATGGCGCCGGCGGGAACGGACTGGGACCGGATGGTCGAATACTGGCGGACGTTAAAGACTGATGATGGTGCGCGGTTCGACAAGAGTATCGCGATCGATGCCGCCAGCATTGCACCGAGCGTTACCTGGGGCACTAGCCCCGACGATGTTGTAGGCGTCGGCGGTTCAGTGCCCGATCCCGAGAGCTTTGCCGATCCCGCCAAGCGCGCTGCCGCTATCAAGGCGCTCGATTATATGGGGCTCACCCCCGGCACCTTGATGACCAATATCGCGGTCGAGCATGTGTTCATCGGCAGCTGTACGAACAGTCGGATCGAGGATCTGCGCGCCGCCGCCAAGGTGCTGCGGGGTCGCCATATCCATCCGCGCATCCGCCAGGCGCTGGTCGTGCCGGGGTCAGGGCTGGTGAAGCGCCAGGCCGAGGCAGAGGGGCTCGACCGCATCTTCATTGATGCCGGGTTCGATTGGCGCGAGCCGGGCTGTTCGATGTGCCTGGGGATGAACCCAGACAAGGTGCCGCCGGGCGAGCGCTGCGCTTCCACCTCCAACCGCAATTTCATGGGGCGGCAGGGGCCGGGCGCACGCACGCATTTGTTGTCGCCGGCGATGGCGGCAGCAGCGGCGGTGAACGGCCATTTGAGCGATGTGCGGGAGATGATGGCATGATTCCCGTCGAGCGCGTCGAGGGGCGAGCGATCCCGCTCGGCCTCGCCAATATCGATACCGATGTGATCATTGCGGCCGAGCATCTGAAGACGGTCACACGGGCGGGGCTTGGCGATCATGCGCTGGCCTCGCTGCGGCGGGTGCCGGGCAATGTCATTGATGACCCTGCGTATGCGGGCGCGACGATCTTGATCGCGGGCGCCAATTTCGGCTGCGGATCGAGCCGTGAGCACGCCGTCTGGGCGTTGATGGACCGCGGGATCACGGCCGTCATCGCGGCTTCCTTTTCGGATATCTTTTCAGGCAATGCCTTTAAGAACGGTATGGTCACTGCGGTGCTGCCGCAGGACGCGATTGACCGGCTGATGGCGGTCGCGGCAACCGATCCGATCACGATCGATTTGACGACGATGACGGTGACGACGCCGTTCCAGGATCGCTTCACCTTTGAGCTTGATGCGTTTCGGCGTGATTGCCTGCTCCACGGCACCGACGAGATCGCGCTGACCCTGGCCAGCGATGCCGCCATTGCCGCTTATGAGGCGACCGCACCTGGGCTGGTCTTTACGCCCCGGGCCGCGCGCGGCTGAACCGATCGATCGGCCGATCATGCTGTGTGCGGTTGCCGCTATCGCGCGATGAACATTGCCGAAGAGATTTAAAGCAGTTTTCCGTTCAGAAAAATGGATCTGATCCCGCCAAAGTCAGCAATGTTGCTTTGAGGTCAACGCGCCATGGGCGCGTTATCAATCTCGAAAATGGTCAAGAATTTGACGAACATTGCGGAGTTCGGCGGTAGCCTGCGGTAATGCAAGCGCAAGTAGTTTTGGCGCGATTGGCGCCAGCCCCTTGTCGAGCAGCGCAATGGCGTCTGCGTGAAACTGGCGACCGATTGCCGTCAGCTTGACGCGCTTCCCGCGACCGTCGACCGGGTCTGGCCCGACGCTGATAAACGCGCGCGCTTCCAAAACCTTCAGCGAGTGCGTCATCGTCGCCTTGGTCACCTGCATCGCGGAAGCAAGCTGCTGCGGTGTTCGATCGTCGCCCAACCGGACCATGTGATTCATAATGGCGAAATGGGCGACGTGAACGCCTTCGGGGAGTAAACGCTGAAAAAGCGCCGACGATAGCTGGCTGATGATGCCGATTTCGTTGAAAAAACCGAACAGGATCTCACGGGTGGTCTGTTGCTGCTCGGTCGTCATGCAACCAACAGCTTTGCCTGAAATGGCCATCTCGGGCTCGGCGCTGGTGTTGTTCCAAAACCGATCCGGCTCAGCATTTGCACCGTGCCGCCATGGGGGGCGAGCAGCCGGTGCGCGTCGCGGTAAAGCGATTCCATTTCGGGATATTCTTGCAGTGCCTGGCTGAGCGGATGAAAGGCAATGCCATCACGCGTGGCCGCAAGATTGAGCCTGACCCAATCGCGCCCCGCCGCGATTTGCGCTTTCCGGCTGTTGTCGCGCGATACCATCCAGATATGCCCCATAGCCGATGACGCATTGTCGAGAACGGCTTTCAGGCCTTGTGCATAGCCCGAAGACTTGGGGTCCGCCAATGTCTTGCGATCGAACATCCCGGCAAGCGCCAGGCCCTCGAACAGCGGCCCTGAAAAATCGATGCCGTCCGGTTGGCGCTCAATCTCGGTACGGCCAATCCGGAACAGGTCAACGCTTTCCTTGAAGGTGCGCGGCGTTTCGACTTCGACGCGCAGCGCCTGCTCAGTCAGCGTACGCAACCGCGTGATCGAGGCAGAATCGACTGATCCTGTAACCATGTTGCCATGGCGGGCGACGGCGGTCAGTCGGGTTACGCTGGTTGGGGAAACCGCCTTGGCCGTGTCGAACGGGTCCTTGTTTGAGCGCCGGTCATAGACGTGACGGAACAAGGGATCAGACCGAACTGACGGATCGCGCACAAACCGCGCCACCGCGACACGGCCGCCGGTCAACCGCGCTGATGTCTCGCCATCCGGAAACAGATCCAGGTCAACGCGGTATCCGCATTGAGCAGCCGCCATGGTCAGCAGCTCGAGGAAGCACCCAAGCCCGATCGTGATCTGCCGATTGAAGGGATCAGTCTGCGGCAGCATCCGGTTGGTATCGACAAACAGGGTGATCTGGCCGGGTACGCGGATATCAGCAATCCATGGCTGGCGATTGTGCGGGTTGGGCGCGAGGATGGCGTGCGCAAGGGCATATCGCCTGGGATCGCCGATCGGCGTGGTTCGCGCATCGGCCCAGGGCGCCAGCGCTGCCACGGGCGTCCGCGTGAGCGAAAACGTGGCGACACTGCCGACTGCGGCCAGAACGATCCCGCCACCGGCGAGTTTGATGAAGCCGCGTCGTTCCATGGTCTTCCTCCTGGGGCGAATTCGGGGTTAGCGATCAGTGTCGGTGTCGGTGTTGAGAGTCTGCAGAAACGCGACCAGATCGCGCTTTTCCTGTGCCCCCAGATGAACCGGCCGGGTCGCGCCGCGCGCGATGACAGTGTCGGAATAGTGATCGACTACGGCGGCCAAGGTCGGCAGCGATCCATCGTGCATGTAAGGCGCGGAGCGCCCGATTTCTCGCAGCGTTGGGGTGCGAAAACGAAAATCCAGTCGGCGTCTGCCGGTGACGCCGCCTCGCCCGCGATCCGCGCTTGGCAGGCCGATATCGTGGAACTTGCCGTCGCTGAGTAGCGCGTTCGAGTGGCAGGAGGCGCAATTTCCCGGTCCGGCGAAAACCGCGAAACCGCGCTGGGCTGCGGGGCTGATCGCCGTTGGGTCGCCAGCAATCCAGCGATCGAACGGTGCTTGGCCCGAGACCAAGGTCCGTTGATAGGCAGCGAGTGCGCGCAGCACATTGCGTTCGTTGATCGTTGGGTCGCGAGGAAAGGCGCGCGCAAAACGGACTCTATAGCTGGCGTCGTCACGAATCCCGTCAATGGCGGAACCCGGATGGCGGCCCATTTCTTCGGGATTGATGATCGGTGCCAGCGCCTGTTCTTCAAGCGTTGCGGCGCGGCCATCCCAGAACAGCGCCTTGGCATAGCCGACATTGATCAGATTGGGAGTATGTCTTGGCAGCGGCGCACCGCTGCGGCCCATCGCGCGCGCCACGCCGTCGCCATAGGCAAATTCTGCTTGATGGCATGTGCCGCATGACTGAGTCCCGTCCACCGACAGTCGCTTGTCGGTGAACAAGTCGCGGCCCAGTGCGATGGTTTCGGGGGAGGGCGGATTATCGCGGGGCACTGACATCGCGGGCATTGCCGAAAAGCGGCGCTGGGCAAAATCCAAGCCCCGGTCGAGCCCCTCATGGCGATAAGCGCAGCCGCTAACCACCATCAGCGCCGCTAACGGGAGCAGCCATTGCATTACACGGATCGTCATTGTGTGGCCTCCTGCGCGGATGGCCAGCTGGCTCGAGAAGCGGCAGAATCGACCGGCAGTAATCCTTCGACAACCGCCAAATACAATGCTGCGACGATAAATCCGGATAGAAACCCTCTGATTTCGGTTTTCACGTACTGCGTCCTACTAGTTCGATGTCATACTAACAAGTATGACATCGAACCATGTCTATCAAGCAGCGACGAACGTGACGTGGAAGCGAACGCTATCGGTGCGCCATCGCCGGGGTGGTCCGCTGAAATGCTCGAACGCGGCGTAGGAATCGCGGATAGTCCCGCCCAACCGAGCGAAGGCATGAAACGCCGTCCGGCTCATGCCAGATTATCGTGGCGCCTTCACATCAAAGTCATTGAAATTATGGTGGACGCACTTGGGCTCGAACCAAGGACCCGCTGATTAAGAGTCAGCTGCTCTACCAACTGAGCTATGCGTCCATGCCGGGCGAACAGGGTGCGCTGTGGTGGGCGCGCTCGCGATCGGAAGAGGGCGGTTAGCACCGGCTTTCGCCGAATGCAAACGCCATTATTGTGCGAAATTCACCACCGCACGACTTGCCGGTTCTGGCGATCGATTGACATCAGAATGCCAAGGCAAATCATGATCGTCATCTGCGCTGATCCACCCCAGCTGACGAGCGGTAGCGGAATGCCCACGACGGGGGCAAGGCCCATCACCATCAGCAGGTTGATGGCGACATAGAAGAAAATCGTGCTGGCAAGCCCTGCGGCCGCCAGTCGGGCGAAGCGGCTTTGCGCGCGCATCGCGACGCTGATCCCCCAATTGATCACCAGGAAGAACGCCAGAATGAGCAACAAGCCGCCGATCAGCCCCCATTCTTCGGCCATGGTTGCGAAGATGAAGTCGGTATGGCCCTCGGGCAGGTAATCGAGGTGGCTTTGCGTGCCGTTCAGATAACCCTTGCCGAAGATTCCGCCCGATCCGATCGCAATTTTCGATTGGCTGATGTGATAGCCCGTACCCAGCGGATCGCTTTCGGGGTTGAGGAACACGAGGATCCGGTTGCGCTGATAATCGTGCAGCAGGAAATTGACGGCAAGCGGTACGGCCGCTGCCAACCCAAGCGCGCCGCCAATGAACAGGCGTAGCGGCACGCCCGCCAGGAACATCACCGTCACGCCGCCGCCGACGATCATGAGCGCGGTGCCGAGATCGGGCTGCAGCATCACGAGCAGCGCCGGCACCCCGATCAGCGCGGCGGCCGGCCAGATCGCCCCGAACCGCCGGGTTTCGTTGGGGGGAAGCAGATCATAGAATTTGGCGGCGGCAATCACGATGCACGGCTTCATCAGTTCCGACGGTTGAATGCGAATGCCGATGCCGACATCGAGCCACCGCTGCCCGCCACCGCGCACCGCACCGATCAGTTCGACCAGCAACAGCATCACCACGAGCACGCCATAAGCGGGCAGGGCAATTGACCCCCATATATTCTCGCGCACGCGCGACAGCAGCACCGCCATGGCGAGAAAAGCGAACAGCCGAATGCCTTGCGGCAACGCCCAGGGGCGAAGCGAACCGCCCGCTGCCGAATAGAGGATGATCAGCCCGAACGAGCCGATCGCCAGCACGAGCAGAATGATCCGCCAGGGAAGCTGGGCCAGCGGTTCGGGGACGAAATCATAGCGCGTGCTCATTCGTCAGGTGACTCCGTCGATCCTTCACCGGCGATCCCGCCCTGGCTAGTGTTGCCGACGATTGCCGCCGTCGTGTTGCTGGCCGCAGCCGCAGCAGTAACGGCAGGTGCCTCGGTCGCGGCGGTGGCGTTGATTTCGGTTGCGGCTGCGGCAGCGGCGACTGCGGTTGGCTTGCCGGCGTTGGCGAGGCGGAATTGTTCGGCTGTGGCGGCCATTCGCGTCTTGATGTCACCGCCCCAGGTCGGTTCGACTTCGGCCAGCGAGGCCATCGCGCGATCACGATCGAACAGATAGGTCATGATATCCCGCCCGATCAGCGGCGTATCAAGGTTGCGGACGGTGTGGCCGTTATGCTCCAGCACGATGCCGGCTGCATACCGCGGATTATCGGCAGGGGCGAAGCACACGAACAGGGCGTGATCGCGCAGCTTGAACGGGAGCTGGCCGTTGCCGAGCACGCCTGAAGCGCGCTCACCCCGTGTGATCCGGCGGACCTGTGCGGTACCCGTTTTCGCGGCGAGTGATACGCCGGGCACGAGCATTCGCGCAGCGCCACCGGTGCCGCCTTCGTTGACGACGCCAAACATCGCATCGCGCACATGCGCCAGATGGGCCGGGTCGATGTCGAGTGCCGGCGCGTTGCGCTCGACCTGGCTGGCCAGGATGCTCGGCTTCAACTGCCGTCCCGACGCAAGGCGCGATGCCATCACGGCCAGCTGCAGCGGATTGGCGAGGACATAGCCCTGGCCGATCGACGCGTTCAGCGAGTCGGCAACCGTCCAGTCTTCCTTGTACTTTGCCATTTTCCACGCCGGATCGGGCATGGTGCCATAACGTTGCGACGGAAAGGGGAGGTCGAACCGTTCGCCCAAGCCAACCAGCCGGGCGATGGGCGCGATCTTGTCATAACCAAGCCGCCGGACCATTTCGTAGAAATAGATGTCGCAGCTCTGCATCACGGCGGTTTTCATGTTGACTGCGCCGTGCCCGCCGCGCTTGTGGCAGTGGAAGATGCCGTTGCCAACGCGCATTGCGCCCGAACAGCCGATCCGCTCCTCGGGATTCACACCTGCCGCCATTAGCGCCAATGCGTTCATCGGCTTGACGGTCGACCCCGGCGGATAAAGTCCCTGCAGCACCTTGTTCATCAAGGGGACGTGATCGTCCTTTGACAGCATTTCCCATTCGAGATGGCTGATCCCGTCGGAAAAACTGTTGGGATCATAGGCCGGCATCGAAACCATCGCGAGCATCTCGCCCGTTTTACAATCGATGACGACGGCGGAACCCGAATTGGTGCCCAACCGGCGCGCCGCATATTCCTGCAAGCCGATATCGATGGTCAGGCGCCCGGTCTGGCCGGGCTGGTCGGGGCGCGTCGCCAGTTCGCGCACCAGCTTGCCCCGCGCCGTTACTTCGATCCGTTTGGCGCCGGGCACGCCGCGCAATTCGCCTTCGAGCGACTTTTCGAGGCCATCCTTGCCCAGCTTGAAGCCCGGCGTCACCAGCAAGGGATCGCGCGTCTTGCGATATTGCTCGGCGGTGGCGGCGCCGACATAACCGGTCAGATGGGCAACGGCAGCACCGCCCGGGTAATTGCGGGAAAAGCCCCGGGTCGGCGCAACGCCGGGCAGTTCGGGCAGTCGGACGCCGATCGCCGCGAAACGCTCCCAATCCAGATTTTCAGCCACCTGTACCGGCTGGAAGCCCGCTGCACGCTTCAGATCGATCTTTATGCGTTCGACGTCCTCGGGCTTCAACCCCAAGATTTCCTGGAGCAAAGCGAGCACGCGGTCCTTGTCCTGCAAGCGATCGGGGATGATGTCGACGCGGAAATCGGTGCGGTTATTGGCGATGGGCACGCCGTGGCGGTCGACGATCCAGCCCCGGCGCGGCGGCATCAGCGTCATGTTGACGCGGTTGCTTTCCGCCATCATCTGATAATGTTCGTTCTCGGCGATCGACAGCCAACCCATGCGCGCGGCCAGCAACAGACCAACGCCGCCCTGAAGCCCCCCCAGCGCCACGGCGCGCCGCGAGAAACTGTAGGACTGGTTCGCTTCAGTGACGATGCGCGTCGGTCGGTTCATGCAGGGATCCGTTTGCGGTCAAGCCAGGCGATCAGCCTGGTTATCACGGGAAACAACATGATCGAGACAATGGTCTGGAGCAACAGGACTGTATCGACATGCGCCCCGATCGGGGACGCTATCAGTCGACCCAAAATCAGGCAGGTGGCGATCCCGCCTGCCGCCAAAAGCCAGTCCTGCCAGAAATCATGCCACACCAGCCGCTGATCGAGCAGATCGATGACCAGGAAGCTGACCGTCCAGAGCAGCATCGCGCTGCCAAAGGGTTGGCCGCTGACCAGATCATCGAACAGGCCAAGCAACAGGGGTGACCAGACGGGCAGCGCCTCTGGTCGGGTCATCCGCCAGCCGAACAGCATGATCAGCCCGAACGGCGGCAGAATGGGAAAAGTGAAGATAACCGGCAGCAAGGTGAGCGAGGATCCGGCCATGATCGATATCGCCGGCAACACCCAGCTGCGATCACCGATGGCTTTGGGATCGAACGGGCCGATAATCGGATCGCTCACGGTCGTTTTTCCTGCACCTTTGCCGGTGGCGTGATGGTCGGTTGTGGGGCCGACGCTTCGGGTGCCATGCCTTCGGTTCGTGGCATTGGCATGAAAGCGCGCTGGACGAGGGCAAAATCGAGCGTGTCCGGCTGCGCAAAGGATCGCGCCAGTGCCGTATCGGTCGAACGCCGGATGATGCGTGCGACGGGGATGTTCGGCGGATAAATGCCGCCTGTTCCTGAGGTAATCAGTACGTCGCCCGGCAGGAAGGTGGCATTGAGCAAGGCGACCGAGCGAACCTCAATCCAGCCATCGCCGCGCCCCATGGCGATGGCAGGCAAGCCATCGCGCGTGCGGCGGACGGGGACGATGCTTTCGGGATCGCTCAGCAGCAATACGCGTGCGGTATTGGGTCCGGCCTCAAGGATGCGGCCGACCAGGCCTTCGGGGCCACGCACTGGCTGTCCTGTCGCGACGCCCTGGCGGAAACCGGCATTGAGGACGGCAAAGCGGCGGGTGCTCGATGCAGTCGAGCTGACAAGCCGCGCGGTCGTGACGGGATCGTTAGTCCGGTCGCGCAGCTGCAGGAGCTTACGCAAACGGCGATTATCATAGGAAAGCGCGCGCGCGCGCATCAGCAGCGCATTCGAGTCCTCGATCTGCTTGCGCAGCGCGGCGTTACGCTGTTGCAGCGCGAAATGATCACCGATTGCCCCCGGGATCGAGATGAACCCGCGACCAATGACGCCAACGCCCGTCGAAATCGGGGTCGTCACCTCGGCGAGCGCCAGACGGAGCGCTGCAAAAGTCGACGGATCAAAAGTCGACAGCGCCAGCAACGCGGCGGCGACGAGCGAACCCGCCACCGCGAAGACATAGCCCAGGAAGAAACCGTATTGCGCGCGCCGTGAAAATCCCGGGCGCCGATTGCGAGGCGACGCCATGTCCCCCTGCTTCGCCTACGCCGTGAGCAGGACGCCGCGGAAGACGGGGTCTTCCAGCGCACGGCCCGTACCAATGGCAACGCAGGTCAGCGGATCATCGGCGATTGTCACCGGCAGACCCGTCTCGTCGCGCAGCACCTCATCAATGCCCTTCAGCAGCGCGCCGCCGCCGGTCAGCACGATGCCCTGATCGACAATGTCTGCGGCCAGTTCGGGCGCGGTGTTTTCAAGCGCGATTCGCACGCCCTCAACGATCGTGCCGACGGGTTCGCTGAGTGCCTCGGCGATCTGGCCCTGGTTGATCGTGATTTCCTTCGGCACGCCGTTCACCAGATCGCGGCCCTTGATGTGGATCGTCTGGCCGATGCCGTCTGGCGGTGCCTTGGCAACGCCAACTTCCTGCTTAATCCGCTCGGCGGTGGCTTCGCCGATCAGCAGGTTATGGTTGCGGCGAACATAGGAGACGATTGCTTCGTCCATCTTGTCGCCACCGACGCGAACAGACGTGGTGTAGGCCAGTCCGCGCAGCGAGAGCACCGCAACTTCGGTGGTGCCGCCGCCGATGTCGACCACCATCGAACCGATCGGCTCGGTCACGGGCATGTCTGCACCGATGGCGGCTGCCATGGGTTCTTCGATCAGGAACACCTGGCTCGCCCCGGCATTCTGCGCGGCATCGCGGATTGCGCGACGCTCAACGCTGGTCGAACCCGACGGGACGCAGATCACGATTTGCGGCCAGCGCATAAAGGGGCGCTTGCCGCCATGTACCTTACGGATGAAGTGGCTGATCATCTGTTCGGCGACATCGATATCGGCGATCACGCCGTCGCGGAGCGGGCGGATGGCCTGGATGCTGTCCGGCGTCTTGCCCATCATCAACTTGGCGTCATCGCCCACTGCCTTGACGCGCTTCACGCCGTTGATCGTCTCGACCGCGACGACCGAGGGTTCGTTAAGGACGATACCACGTCCACGCAGATAAACGACGGTATTGGCGGTGCCCAGATCGATCGCCATGTCGTGCGACATAAGATTAAAGAATCGCGAGAAAATCATCTACATTCCCGTCAA
This sequence comes from Sphingomonas sp. 28-62-11, assembly GCF_002278865.1. Lineage (NCBI taxonomy): Bacteria > Pseudomonadati > Pseudomonadota > Alphaproteobacteria > Sphingomonadales > Sphingomonadaceae > Sphingomonas > Sphingomonas sp. 28-62-11. The sequence goes on from NZ_NCGB01000027.1 coordinate 34,272, forward strand.
TGGCCGCACCCGCCCCGGCGCCAGCGTTTCGCACCCCCGCTCCGCATCTGAAACCGCTCAAATGGGTTTAAGCCATCTGGCAAAGCTAGGATAAATCCACGCTCAGGTTGGTTGTCGATGCGGGTCGCGGAATGCCGCCGATTGGGCTACAGCGCCCGTCATGTCAATACGTCGCTTGCCTGAACATCTCGTCAATCGCATCGCTGCCGGTGAAGTAGTAGAACGCCCTGCCAGCGCGTTGAAGGAACTCGTTGAAAACGCAATCGATGCGGGGGCGCAGCGGATCGCGATCAAGCTGGCGGGGGGCGGTGTCGATCTGGTCGAAGTGATCGACAACGGCGTCGGTATGGCGCCTGCCGATATGGCGCTCGCGCTCGAACGCCACGCTACCTCCAAATTGCCCGACGAAATGATCGACGCCGTGACAACCCTGGGCTTTCGCGGCGAGGCGCTACCCTCGATCGCGAGCGTCGCGCGGATGACGCTGGAGAGCCGGGTGCGCGGCAGCGAGGGGTGGCAGCGCGTGGTCGACAATGGCCTATTGGTTAGCGAAGGCCCGGCTGGGCTACCCCCCGGTACACGGGTGCGCGTGGAGGGCTTGTTTGATCGTGTGCCCGCGCGCCGCAAGTTCCTGCGCAGTCCGCGTGCCGAATATGCGGCGTGCATGGATGTGATCCGACGGCTCGCGATGGCGCGCCCCGATATTGCGTTTACGGTTGAGCATGATGGCCGTCAGGCGCTGAACGTCGCCACTGCGGCAGATCGACCCGCGCGGGTGGCGGCGCTCACCGATCGCGCGTTGATCGATAACAGCGTCGCAGTCGATCTCGAGCGTGAGGGGATCGTGCTCGGCGGGGTCGCGGGATTGCCGACCTTCAACCGGGGCATTGCCGATCATCAATATCTGTTCGTCAATGGCCGCCCGGTGAAGGATCGCCTGCTGACGGGGGCGGTACGCGGTGCCTATGCCGATGTGCTTGCGCGGGACCGCCACGCCGTGGTCGCGCTGTTTCTCGACGTGCCGAGCGACATGGTCGATGTGAACGTTCACCCCGCCAAAACCGAGGTCCGGTTCCGCGATCCTGCGATGGTGCGCGGGCTGATCGTCAGCGGGCTCAAACGCGCGCTGGGCGAGGCCGGTCACCGGAGCATGCAGCGACCCGACGATGCGGCGCTGACGATGTGGACAAGCGAGTTCCACCAATCGTCCCCCTCAAATCGTCACCCCAGCGAAAACTGGGGCCTCGCGCCGCCGGGCACCAACCCCGGCGAGATACCTCCTTTCGTTGGGATGACGGCTGGAAGGGGGGTCGCCGACGCCCGCCGCACCTTCTTCACTCCGCCGCCACAAGGCCGCGCCGAACCGGCGTACACCCCGCCGCCCGATATGATCACGTTCCCACTCGGCGTGGCTCGCGGGCAGGTCGCGAAAACCTATATCGTGGCCGAAGCGGAGGACGGGCTCGTAATCGTCGATCAGCATGCCGCGCACGAAAGACTGGTGCTGGAACGGATGCGGCGGGGCCTGTCGGGCGGCGGCATTTCATCGCAGGCGCTATTGATCCCCGAAGTCTTCGAGCTTGAGGAAACCGCGTGCGACCGGCTTGATGCGCGGATCGGGGAACTGGCCGAATTCGGGCTCGATCTTGAACGTTTCGGTCCGCGCGCAATGCTGGTTCGCAGCGTGCCCGCGATGCTGGGTCAGGGCGACGTGGTTGGCCTAGTGAGAGACCTTGCCGATGAACTGGCGGCCTATGATGAGGCGCTGAGCCTCAAGGAACGGCTCGATCATGTCGCGGCGACGATGGCGTGCCACGGCTCGGTGCGGGCAGGGCGGGTGCTGTCGGTCGCCGAAATGAACGCGTTGCTCCGCGAAATGGAGGTCACCCCGCATTCGGGCCAGTGCAACCATGGCCGCCCGACCTGGGTGAAGCTCGCGCATGGTGACATCGAGAAGCTGTTCGGGCGGAAATGAGCGTGATCCGGCTGCTGATCCTGTTGCTGGCAGTTTTCTATTCCGCATCAGCGGCATCCCAGATCCCCGAGCGCGTGCCCGACAAGCTTCTCACCGGCACGATTACGCGCGCCGATTTCCAAACCTATCGCCGTTTCGCCTTCACCGTGCCGCGGGCCACTGAGCGGCTGGTCGTCGCGTTCGACTATGATCAGCGTGAAGCAAAGACCGTCATCGATCTCGGCATCGACGATATGCATGGTTTTCGCGGCGCGAGCGGCGGGAACAAAGCTGATTTTACGATCAGTGAAAGCGATGCGACGCCGTCCTATCTGCCGGGGCGGATCAATGCCGGGCGCTGGCATCTGGTGCTGGCGGTGCCCAATATTCGCGCCGGCATCACTGCACGCTGGCAGGCGAAGTTATGGTTTCTGAAAGCGGGCGAGGTGCTGCCATCATCCGTTATCGATCGCGGGGGGGGCTGGTATCGCGGCGACCTGCACCTCCACACCGCGCATAGCGACGGCGCGTGTGCGAGCCAGAGCGGCAAGCGCGTGCCATGCCCCTTGTTCAAGACGCTGGAAGCGGCCGCAGCGCGCGGGCTCGATTTCTTGGCGGTTACCGAACACAATACCACGAGCGCGCACGCAGCACTCCGCGAGGCAGCGCCCTTGTTCGACCGGCTATTGCTGATCCCCGGTCGCGAAATCACCAGCTTTTACGGCCATTTCAACATTTTCGGCGTGACCGAACCGATCGATTACCGGATCACGCCGGGCGGGCCCGTGACGTTCAATTCCATTGCGGACCGGGTGCATGCGCTTGGCGGCCTGGTGTCGATCAACCACCCCGGCTTGCCATCGGGTGAGGCCTGTATGGGCTGTGGCTGGACGATGCCCGACGCCGATCTCGACCGGGTCGATGCCGTCGAAGTGGTAAATGGCGGCGCGGCTCGCCTGCCGGGCGGACCTGACGGCCCGCTTTCGGGCGCCCGTTTGTGGCGGCAGATATTGGCGGGGGCGAAACCGGTAACGGCGGTTGGCGGTAGCGATAATCATGATGCGCTTCAGGCGCCCAACGAGCTGGGCAGTATCGGGCGACCGACTACCGTCGTGCGGGCGGAAGGCTTGAACCAGGCGGCGATTTTGGCCGGGATCAGGTCGGGGAGGGTGTTTGTCGACATGGAAGGCAGACCGGGTTCTATGCTCGATTTGCGCGTTGCGGGAGGCGGTAGCGAAGCGGTCATGGGGGGACGCCTGATCGCTGCGCCGAACGTGCGCATCACGGCGCGAATGACGGTCAAGGCATCGCCGGGGTCACGGATAGAGCTACTTGGTGACGACACGCTGATCGCATCGGCCAATGTTGATGCCGACCAAGACGTCGAGCTGCTGGTTGATCGCCGCGAACGGCCGCTCGTTGTGCGGGCGATCGTCCGCGCACCCGGCGGTGCGATCCACCTGTTGAGCAATGCAGTGATTGTTGCTGCCGACTAGAGCGCGGACGATCCCACTTGCACCCGCTCAATCGCGCACCTTCTAATGGTGTAATTGCTGGGAGGTCGTTCGGTCCGCTCTTGGACAAGTAAGTAGCGCATGATTTCTGCGCCAGTGAAACGGTCTACTCGCACTTCATGGGGTGGACGGTTTTTCCACTCAGGTCATCACTTTCATCACTTTTGACGGGGCACCGCGCGCGATCGATGCCCGAATGAAAAAGGCCGCCCGGTTCGCACCGGACGGCCTTTTTTCAAACAATGTTGCGGATCAGCCTTCGACGGTATCGTCGGCTTCGGCCGCTAGCGCTTCACTGGCGATTTCGCCGGGCTCTGCGTTCGGATCATAATCCTCGGTGAAGCCGGCTTCGTCCTTCTCGAACATCGCCTCCATCACGTTGACGCCCTTGGCCTGCATTTCGGCTTCTTCCGGCGAGCGGGCGATGTTGACCTTGATCATCACCGACACTTCGGCGTGGAGCGAGACCTTCACGTCATAGATGCCGATCGCCTTGATCGGCTTGTTCAGCACGATCGCGTTCTTCGGAACCTTGTGACCTTCGGCATCGAGCGCCTCGACCAGATCGCGTACCGCGACTGAGCCGTAGAGCTGGCCGGTATTCGACGACTGGCGGATCATCGTGACCGTCACGCCGTCAACGGCCTTGGCTTCTTCCTGCGCAACCGCACGACGCGCGGCGTTTTCTGCCACAATCCGCTCACGGTTGGTTTCGAAAACCTTGCGGTTGGCAGCGTTCGAACGCAGCGCTTTTTTGTTGGGGAGAAGGAAGTTACGGGCAAACCCGTCCTTTACCTTCACGACATCGCCGATGGCGCCGAGTTTTTCGACGCGTTCCAGCAGAATGACTTCCATGTCAGCCGCTCCTTACTTAACGATATAGGGCAGCAGGCCCAGATGACGGGCGCGCTTGATCGCCTGGGCGAGTTCGCGCTGCTTCTTCGCGCTCACCGAAGTGATGCGCGACGGGACGATCTTGCCGCGTTCGGACACGAAGCCCTGCAGCAAGCGTACGTCCTTATAGTCGATCCGGGGCGCGTCCTTCGCGGAGAAGGGGCAGCTCTTGCGGCGGCGGAAAAATGGGCGTGCCATTGTCTATATGCTCCTTATTCGCCGTCAAAGTCACGACGGGGGC
>NZ_NCGB01000028.1:0-66825 GCF_002278865.1 Sphingomonas sp. 28-62-11
CAAAGCCGACCACCGTCAAGATCAAGCTCGTCAGCTCGGCCGATACCGGCTTCTTCTATGTCACCAAGAAGAACCCGCGCACCCAGACCGACAAGCTCACCTTCCGCAAATATGACCCCGTCGTGCGCAAGCATGTCGACTTCAAGGAAGCCAAGATCAAGTGATTGGCCGGGCGGCGTAAGCCGTCCTCCGATCTTCCCGACGTCTGTTGGGATCAAGGGCCGCAGGGAAACACCCGCGCGGCCTTTTGCTTGTCTAGATCAGCGCCTTCACCTGCGCCACAAACGCCGCCAGCGCGATCGGTTTGGATACATAGGCGTTCGCGCCCGCTGCCCTGATCCGTTCCTCGTCGTCGCGACCGGCATAGGCGGTAACCGCCATGATCGGGATGGTGCGCAGCGCCAGATCGCCCTTAAGCTGCGCGATCAGTTCATAGCCGCTCAGATGCGGCAGCTGGATATCGGTGATGATCAGATCGGGCAGGAAAGCGCGCGCGCGTGCCACCGCTTCGCGCCCGTCGCGCACCCCTTCGGCCACATATTCATGCGCGCGCAACAAATCACAGAAAAGTTTGAGGTTGAGTTCGTTGTCCTCGACAACCAGCACCCTTTTTGCCACGTGCGCTTCGATCCTTTTCTTCAGGCCCAAGCGAATAGGCAATGCGCCCGCCCGTGACAAATAGAGACTCTGACACAGCTTCTGTTGAAGACGCCGGCCTGATCGGCTTGCGCGCGCTTGCCTGGGCATTGGCCGATGCCGATCGTGCCAGCCGTCTGCTCGCGCTGACCGGGCTCGATCCGCAGGCGCTGCGCGCGAATGCAAGCGATCCCGTGACGCTTGCCGCCCTTCTCGGCTTTCTCGAATCGCACGAACCCGACCTTGTGGCCTGTGCGGCCGATCTTGCTATCAACCCCGCCGCGCTGGTGCGTGCGCGCCAACTGCTGGATGCCCAATGAAACCCTTGCTCATCACCGATTGCGACGAAGTGCTGCTTCACATGGCCCGCCATTTCGGCACCTGGCTGGGGGAGGCTCATGACATAGATTTCAACCTCGCCCATCACGACATGGCCACGAGCATGTCCCGCCGCGACGGAACGCCACTGGCGCGTGAGGAAATGTGGACATACCTTAGCGGCTTCTTCCCCGCCGAGATGAATCGCCAGACTTTGGTGCCGCATGCCCGCGAATCGATCGAGGCATTGGCGGCGATTGCCAATATCGTCGTCCTCACCAACGTGCAGGATCATTGCCGCCCCGCCCGTATCGCGCAGCTCGAGTCATTCGGGATTACCCACCGTGTGGTCACTAATCAGGGCGGCAAGGGAACGCGCGTTGCCGAGCTGGTCGCCGAACACGGCGATCCGGTAACGGTGTTCGTGGACGATCTGGCGGTACACCTCCAGTCCTGTGCCGATCATGCGCCGCAGGTCCACCGGCTGCATATGGTATCCGAACCCCAACTGGCGCCGAATGTGGTGCCGGCTCCCGCCGCCCACGCCCGCATCGATGACTGGCGCGAGGCGAAGGACTGGATCGCGGCGCGCTTTGCCGCCGGTGTGCCTGCCAGCGCTTGACCCATTTGGGGCTGCGTGGTTTGGCTTGTGGCATGACTGATCGAATCGCCGCCAAGCTTGCCGAACTCGGCCTCGCCCTGCCTGTCGCTGCCGCGCCCGTGGCTGCCTATGTTCCGACGGTTGAAGTGGGCGGGCTGCTCCACATCTCTGGCCAGTTGCCGTTCGATGAGGGCGTGCTGATGAAGGGTCGGGTCGGGGAAGACCGTGACCTGGCCTATGCGCAAATGGCCGCCGAACGCTGTGCGCTGATGCTGGTTGCACAGATGCAAAAGGCACTGGGCGGGCTCGACCGGGTCGTTCGGATCGTCAAGCTGGGCGTGTTCGTCAACAGCACGGTGGATTTCACCGATCAGGCCAAGGTCGCCAATGGCGCATCCGAACTGATGGTCGCCTTGTTCGGAGAGGCTGGCAAACATGCGCGTAGTGCGGTGGGCGTCGCGGTTCTCCCGCTGGGCGCGGTGGTGGAAGTTGACGCGATCGTCCAGGTTGGTCCGTCGGTCAGCGGGAGTTGATGGCACCATTATGAGCGAGCGCGATCTCGTCGCTCGATTATCACCGGGCGTCGCCAGCATTGCCGCTGCCGATTGGGATGCCTGTTCGGGCGCAGACAATCCGTTCCTCAGCCACGCTTTTCTCTCAATCCTTGAGGAATCGGGCAGCGTCTCACCGCGCGCAGGGTGGCAATCGATCCCGATCGTGATCGACGGTCCGGATGGCAAGCCTGCGGCGATTGCACCAGCCTATGCCAAGGGGCACAGCCAGGGCGAATATGTGTTCGATCACGCCTGGGCCGATGCCTGGCACCGGGCGGGCGGGCAATACTACCCCAAGCTCCAGGTGGCGGTGCCCTTCACCCCGGCGCCCGGCCCCCGGCTATTGCTGCGCGATCCTGCGCTCGCCCCGGCGCTGATCGGCGCGATTGAGGCGGTAACCACACAGCAAGGCTTGTCGAGCGCGCACGCGACCTTTGTCAGCCCGGAACAGCTGCCCTTGTTCGAACAGGCCGGCTGGCTGATTCGCGCCGGTACGCAATTCCATTGGCGCAATGACGGCTATGCCAGCTTCGACGATTTTCTGGGCGCACTCGCCAGCCGCAAGCGCAAGGCCATCCGCAAGGAACGAAGTGGAGCGGTCGAGGGGCTGACGATCCGCCACGTTACCGGCACAGACCTGACCGAGGCTGATTGGGATGCGTTCTGGGTGTTCTATCAGGACACGGGCGCACGCAAATGGGGTACCCCCTATCTCAGCCGCCGCTTCTTCTCACTGCTGGGCGAGCGAATGGGCGACCGGGTGCTGTTGATCCTCGCCGAACGCAATGGGCGGCCGATTGCGGGCGCACTCAACTTGATCGGCACCGATACGCTGTATGGCCGCTATTGGGGCGCGACGGAGGACGTGCCGTTTCTTCATTTCGAGCTCTGCTATTACCAAGCAATCGACGCGGCGATCGCGCGGGGGCTGCAATCGGTGGAGGCCGGCGCGCAAGGCGAACACAAGCTGGCGCGCGGTTATGCGCCCGTCGCCACCTGGTCAGCGCATTTCATTCCCGATCGCAATTTCCGGCACGCGATCGCCGATTTCCTGGTGCGCGAGCGCGAGGCCGTGGCGGCGGACAGGGAATATCTTGGCGAGATGACCCCGTTCAAAAAAGCGTGACGCCTCACCGGGGCGGCGGGGTCAGTTCTTCGCGAGTCAATTGCACCGCAGGCTTGGCGTGATCGATGCGGAACACCGCGCTCGTGCCGTCACGCCAAAGCGGGATCAGCCCTGCCTCCAGCTTTTTATCATATTCGGGTGGCTGGATCAGCCAGACATAATCGAAGGCGTCGCGCGGGAATTTGGCGAGCGAGCGCGAGATTGGCCGCCACCATTCGCGCGGGCACTGGACGTGCGTGACGATCTGCGAGGGATCATGGCGAAAACCGCGCGCCGCCTTGTACCGGGTCGTCAGCAACTGCGCGCCTGCCATTGACCACTGATCGTTCGAATAGGCCATGCGGCGTTCGAGCGCGAGCGCGGGCACATGTTCGAGCCGGCTCATGAACCACTCATTGTAACAGGTCTCACCCACAAAGGTAATCAGCTTGGCGCCGATGGGAATATGGGCAAGCGCCTTAAGCTGGCGATCATAGCTTTGGTCATATTGCCAGAAGCTCGCCGTGCTAGCGGCCACCCGCACGCTGAAGAATGCCATCCCCATCGCCGCCAGCGTCGCCGCGCCGCGGATCGACAGGCCCTTGCGGGGGCGCAGCGCGATCAGGGCAATCGCAAGCATGAACGGGGCCAGCCGCATATCGGCATAGGCCGAGCCAAATACGACGCGGGGCAGCAGGATGAAGACGGCGAGCAGGAACAGCGCCGATAGCGCCAGATTGCGTGAATATTCGATATTGGGATCACGAAATCCCTTGAACAGGATCAGGTAGAGCACCGCTGTCGATGCGATATCGAATGCCTGCCAGCGATCGCGCAACACCATCGTCAACCAGCCAACCTTGGCGCGCCAGTTGAACCAGTCGCCGGTCTGCCCGCTCACCCCGCCGCCACTGCGCCACACCACCATCAGCACCATCGGTAGCGCGAGCGGCACGCAGTTGAGGCAGGCGCGTACCCAGGCATTCAACCAGCGATGGCCCAGATCATGCTGGCGGATCATCTCCGCTGAAAAGGCGAGGACGCCCAGGAACCCCCAGCCAAAAGTATGGCACAACCATAACAGGCAGCTGATCGGCACAAAGACGATCGCACGCAGCTGGAGCTTGCCGAGCCGCGCGAGCCGCAACCACAACGCAAAGGCATTCAGCGCCAGCGCCATCGACAGCGCGAAATTGACGAAGCCGAAATGGAAAGGAAAGCTATAGGCCAGCGGCAGCGCGAATAGCGCCGTGGCGGGGATGCGACCATGCACTTCGCGCGCAATCCACAACAGCCCGGTCACGATCATCGGCGGGATGGTCAGCACGATCAGTTTGACCGCGAGCTCGAGCCCGAAGATCGGCGCAAGGGGGATGATCAGCAGATCGAGCCCCAAATTGCCGATCAACGCCCAGTTGAAGTTATACCATTCGGTGAGCCAGGGGTAAGTATCGAGGTCGAGCTGAACGCGGTAGCGCCCCATATGGCCGGGCAGGTCGACAAGCGGTGGGATATCGGGCCACAGCAACGGAATCGCCGCCATAACGGCCGCGATCGCCACGAACTGCCGTGTCTGCCACCAATGAAGCCGTTCGGCCGTGTCCCCCTGCATGCCCCCGCTCTAGTGCGGAGTGGGCGGGGTCGACAACCCGTGTTGCACCGCAAAAATACGGATCGGCAGGCGATATTGGTTGATTGGCACCAGCCAGGCCGGGGGACGACCCGCTTCAAGGGCGCCGATCAGCCGGTTCGAATCACGCACCCAGGCGAGATCGAGTGAATCGAATCCGCCGCCGCAGAGCACGACATAATCGGCCCCAACCCGGTCGGCGATCGACCGCGCCGCTTCTGGCCCGCTCAGGTAAAAGCGATACATCGAAGCATTGCCGGCATTGTTGCGATGATAGGGGGCCGCGATCAGCCGGTGGCGTGTGCCCGCAATCGCATAAGCGCCCATGTCCATCGGGGCGATCACGGTGCCAGGCGGCAGGCTGGCAAGAACGGCGATGGCGTCGGCGCTCGTGCAGCTGACAGTGGAGCTTGATGGCGTAGGATGCGGCGGCGTCTGGGGGGATGCGGGCGCGCCCAATGCCTGTGCAGCAATCGGATAAACCATGCCGGCCGAGCCGATCCAGGCCCCCGCCAGCCAGCCCGGCCCCCGCCTGCGTGCGGCGGTGATGACGGTGGCAAGGGCCGGCGCCGCCAGGATGGCGCCGCCATAGGCACCGCGCAGTTGGACGAAGCACAAGATCAGCGACGCAAGCTGGAAGCAGATCAGGACGACCCAGATCAGGCTGCGCCGCCGATAGGCGCAGACGCTGCTGGCGATCAACCCGACGACCAGCAGCCCGATATAGCCGATGGCACCCCCTGGGGCGGCAACGAGCAGCGATTGCGCTTCCCCGACATTGTCGAGCCACAGTCGCGCGAGCAGGGGGTCAACAGCACCATAGGGCGTGGCGCAGGGCCGCGCGACGGGCACCAGCATCGCTGCACCAACCAGCGCGATCAAGCCGCTGGCCGCGACGCGGTGGCGTGGAGAAGTCATCCCCGATCCCCCCAGCGCGAGGATGATCGGCGCAAAACTCGCCAATTGAGCGCCCTGCCAGGCGATCTTGGTAAACCCGTCGCAGGCGGGATAGGTCCAGCCATCGGGCGCAAAGACGATGCGCGCAAAAGCAAGGCAGAGGCCGAATGTCAGGCCAAAGCCCATTAGTTGCGCACCCGGCCCGCCGCTCGCCCATCGCGCCCACACGATCATCGCCGCGACGACGATAAAGGGCGCGGTTTCCAGCCCGATCACCAGGCTGGCGCAAGCTGCAACGCCGATCAGCGCACCGCTCACCGTGTTGCTCACCGCCCCGGGTAGCATCAGCAGCGCGCGCACCATCACCAGCATCAGCACGATCTGGAAACCGTGATGATCGATCCGGCCTGGCATGAACAAGGTCGTGACAGGATAGCCCACTGCCGCAACGATGATGGCGGTGCGGGCGGTGGCAGGCTCGATCGCGCGGGCAATGCCGCCGATCAGCCACAGGGCCGCCACGAACAACGTTGCTGGCCAAGCGATAACGGCCACCAGCGCCGCGCGCGCAGCCCCAAGGCTGGGCGTCAGCTGCGCGATGATCGCGGCTGGCACGAGATCGGGCAGTCGCGACCAGTGCATCGCCAACCCGTCGATGCCGAGGCGGTGCTGGCTGAGATCGCGAAAAGGTTGGCCGCCCAACCAGTCGCGGATTTGTTGCAGCCGCATCGCATCATCGGTGTCGGGCAAGTGAAGCTGCGCCAGATTGGCCCAATCGCGCCACGCCCAGGCGATCGTCAGCACGGCCGCAATGGCAATCGCCACTGCCCCATCGCCGATGATCGACCGCCAATGTCCCCGCCGCGCCATAACCGGTGATTACCGGAGCAGCGTTAAGGCGCGCTTAGCGTCGCGGCTTGAATCTGGCGGTTAGAGCAATGCGACGTGAAATTGTATCGCTACAACCCTCCGTTCGTGTCGAGCGAAGTCGAGACACCGTGCGCAGCACTTGCGGCACGTTCCTCGACGGTGCTCGGGACAAACGGAATAGGTTGAAGCCATCAACTCTACGGCTGGTCGCGCCGCCCGAGCAGCCGCAACCGCAGCGCGTTTAACTTGATGAAGCCCGCCGCATCGCGCTGATCATAGGCTCCCTGATCGTCCTCGAAGGTCACAACCTTTTCGCTGTAGAGTGAATAGGGCGATTTGCGGCCAATCACATAGACACCGCCCTTGTACAGCTTCAGCCGCACGGTGCCGGTCACCTTGATTTGGCTATGGTCGATCGCCGCCTGCAGCATCTCGCGCTCGGGCGAGAACCAGAAGCCGTTATAGACCAGTTCGGCATAACGCGGGGCGAGTTCATCCTTCAGGTGCGCCGCCCCCCGGTCGAGCGTCAGCTGCTCGATGCCGCGATGCGCCTGATAATAGATCGTGCCGCCGGGCGTTTCGTACATCCCGCGCGATTTCATGCCGACAAAGCGGTTCTCGACCAGATCGAGCCGACCGATGCCGTGCGCGCGACCGAGATCGTTGAGCTTCGCCAGCAGCGTGGCGGGCGACATCGCCTCACCGTTCAGCGCAACGCCATCGCCGCGCTCGAAATCGATCGTGATGATCTCTGGCGTATCGGGTGCATCCTCGGGGTTCACGGTGCGCGAATAGACGTAATCGGGCACTTCCTCCCAGGGATCCTCGAGCACTTTGCCTTCGGAACTGGTGTGGAGGATGTTGGCATCGGTTGAAAAAGGTGCCTCACCGCGCTTGTCCTTGCTCACCGGAATCTGGTGCGCCTCCGCAAATTCGATCAGCTTGGTGCGGCTCGTCAAATCCCATTCACGCCACGGCGCGATCACCTTGATGTCGGGGGCGAGCGCGTAATAGCCGAGCTCGAAGCGCACCTGATCATTGCCCTTGCCGGTCGCGCCGTGGCTGACGGCATCGGCATTCAGCATCCGGGCAATCTCGATCTGGCGCTTGGCGATCAACGGGCGGGCGATGCTGGTGCCGAGCAGGTACAGCCCCTCGTACAGCGCATTCGCGCGCATCATCGGGAATACATAATTGCCGACAAATTCCTCCCGGAGATCATCGATGAAGATATGTTCGGGCTTCACGCCGGCCTGTTCGGCCTTGCGGCGCGCGGGTTCGAGTTCCTCGCCCTGGCCCAGATCGGCGGTGAACGTCACCACTTCGCATTGATAGGTCTGCTGCAGCCATTTCAGGATCACGCTGGTATCCAGCCCGCCCGAATAGGCGAGCACGACGCGTTTGATATCGGGGTGGGTGTTCCGATCGGTCATGGAAAACTCCGGGATACATGCGGTGCGGGAATGGCCCCGCGCTCTATGGTGCTATCCTCTAACGCGCAAGCGCCCCGGAAGCCGCCGACGCAATCGGCATCGCGCGCGCAGGACGGCAAGCCAGCGTCCAGATTATGTGCCAAATTCTTGAGAATTTTGGAGATTTCACACGAGCCCTATCGACAACTCCGGGCAGAATTGACAGCTTGGCCATGATCGAGATCATGATTGGGTCGCCCACTATGGCCTGTTTACCTGCAATCGTCCGTCACGCTATTGCGGCTTGCCTTGCGCTCATGTTGCTGATGGGGCCGATGGCGGCGTGGGCGTGGCAGGAGACGCCGAAGCAGCAACCCCAGTCAACGAGCGACTCCGTGCGGGACATTGTCGTGGCAGCACGTCCACGAGCACGATCTACCATGCGACCGCCGATGCGTGATGTGGTTGATTATTATCAATATTATTGCGTCGAATCGATGCGGTTAACGGGTCGCGGCACGGCGCCTGTCAAAGATCCTGATTGGCAGCAGATCGATAGCCAGGATCTGGCCAAGCTTGGTGCCGTGGGGCCGGGCGCGCGCGCCTATGGATCGCGCGATGAGGAAAAGGGGTGGACGATCTTGCTGCGGCTGAAGCAAGTGCCGAACGATACCGGCCTTGACGAACAGGAATGTGCGATCGTGATTGTCGGTCAAACGGACCAAAAGGCGATCATCGCACGCATGTCGAAGGTTTTGTGGTCGAGGCCAACCACCCTCCATGTCGGCCGGTATGATGGCGTCGACGAAGCGCCCGGCTGGGATCGCTGGCTATGGACCGGCACGCCGATGCGAAGATCGAAGAACTGGGCCTCCAGCATGACCAACCGTGGTGGCAATGGTAGGCTTAGAGACACCTACGTTGTGATCACCACTCACTCTTATTATCATCAATATGACTATATTTATGGCGAGTTGAAGGTCAGCACACCGGACAAAACGCCGATTACGGTGCTGAGCTTCAATTATGTAACCCGGGGCGGTAAGAAATAGGGTGATCCGCGCGTTGTGGCGGTCGACAGCCTGAGGAGTCGTTCATTGGCAGAGAACAAGACCAAGCCGACCGCGAGCAGCGTCGACGACTTCATCGATGCCGTCTCCCATCCGGGCAGACAGGCCGATGCGCACGTTGTTCTGGACATGATGACGCGGGTGACGGGCGAACAGCCTCGCATGTGGGGGCCATCGATCATCGGGTTCGGCAGCTATCATTATCGCTATGAAAGCGGGCATGAAGGCGACATGTGCCGGATTGGCTTTTCGCCGCGTGCGGCCAATATCGTCCTCTACATCATGCCGGGCTTTGCAGAGGAAGGCGTCCGGCTGGCCGCGCTCGGCAAGCACAAGATCGGCAAGTCATGTCTGTATGTGAACCGGCTTGCCGATGTGGATCTGGCTGTGCTCGAATCGATGGTGCGCGATGCGTGGGACTGGATGAACGCGCGCTATCCGAAAGACTGAGCCTCAGATGCCCGCATAGGTGTCATAATCGACATGGTCTTCCCAATAACCGCCCTTGCCGAGGCCAATGCCGTCGAGCGAAGCAACCGCCTCCACGCCCATCACATATTTGGCCTGTTTATACCCCAGCAGCCGCTCGGCGCGCAGGCGGATCGGCGCACCATGGGGTACCGTCACCAGCTTGTCGTTCATCTGCCACGCGAGGATCGTCTGCGGGTGGAAGGCATCAAACAGATCGACCGATTCGTAATAATTGTGGCCGCGATAGATATCGGCGCAGTGGAAGATCACCCAGCGGGCGTTATCCTTCATGCCCGCGGCCTTCAGGATGCTGCCAAGCGTCGGCCCATGCCATTTGCCGATCGCGCTCCATCCTTCGACACAATCGTGCCGGGTGATCTGCGTGCGGGCAGGCATTGACTGGAGCTGGGCCAGCGACAGATCGAGCGGGCGGTTGACGAGCCCGGTCACCTTGAGCTTCCAGTTTGCGAACTTCTCCGCCACCATCGCGGTGTAATCGGGCGTGCCAGGGTTCAGCGTGCCATTGGCGCGGAACACCGGCGACATCTGATCAGGCCGAAATTCTTTGGCCAGTGAGTTGCGGTTCGACAGTGCCTGTTGCGTCCAGCGGTGGACGTTATCGGCGGAGAACAAAATCTCGCGAAAGCTTTGGTTCTGCGCCAGCTTATCGCAACCCGACAGGAGCAGCCCGGCCCCGGCAGCAGCGCCGCCAACCAGCGCACGGCGTGAAATCAATCCCGACATCAGTGTTCATCCTTCGGTACGCGCCAATAGCCCGTGATCATCGATCGCACCTCGTCGATCGGTCCCGCCAGAATGACGAGTGCCAGATGGACGATGATGAAGCCGATCAGCGCGACCATCGCGATGAAATGGATCGACCGGGCAGAAGAACGTCCGCCGAACAGATCGATCAGCCACGGCCAGGCCGCATCCATGCCAGGGGACATCGCCAGCCCGGTAAAGATGATCGCCGGGATCATGATGAAGATCGCGCTGGCATAGGCGATCTTTTGCAGGACGTTGAACGCCGCCGGATCCTTGGGATCGTGGAAGCGCAGCGCCGCATGCTCCTTGATGTCGTACCACAGATGCGACGGGGTCAGTTCGGCTGCCCTGATCGCCAGCTGCTTCTGGAAATGCCGGTTGATCAGGCTGGAGATCATGAAGCCAAGCAACGAAAAGCCGAGCACCAGCGCAAAGAAGAGATGCCAACGCCGCGACAGCGCCAGATTGTAGCTGCCCGGAATCGTCATCCACCCCGGCGCGCGCGGCAAATGCAGCCAGGCCGGATCGGGGTTTGCGCCGAATTGCCCCCAGTAGAGGTGCGGGTGGGCGTTCAGGATGCCGAGCCCGCTGCCGATCATGATGAAGACCGCGACGACGTTCAGCCAATGCCACACGCGCGTCGACGCATTATGCTTGTAGATCCACCGAGCCGCGCCATGGCCTGCAGGTGCCGGAGCCGGACTGGCGGCTGGCGGGCTTGCCGCATTTGGGTCGATTGCTGCGTCCATCATACGCCCTTCAAAACGCGGGTATCCGCTGCGGTGGCGAGCGGCTTCAAAGCAGCATACGTATCGGCACCGCGATTGGTGACAGCTATAGTGGAGCTCGGACGATAACGCACCATTTCTATCAGATTGCGCACGGGCACGGGCTGAGGCATGATCCCCTCAGCGCCATCGTTGCGCCGCGGCCGATCGGCTGGATCAGCACCACGAGTGTGGCCGGCGTCCGCAATCTGGCCCCTTACAGCTTTTTCAACATGTTCAATTACATGCCGCCGATTATCGGTTTCGCCTCGATCGGGTGGAAGGACAGTGCCGAGAATGCAACGGCGACGGGCGAATTCGTCTGGAACCTCGTCACGCGCTCCCTAGCCGACGCGATGAATGCGTCATCAGCGATGGTAGAGGCTGGTGTCGACGAATTCGCGCTCGCCGGGCTCGAAGGGGTGCCCTCACGGCTCGTCGGGCCTGATCGAGTCGCGGCCAGCCCGGTCAGTTTCGAATGCCGCACCAGCCAGACGATCCGCCTGACCAGCGCTGCCGGGGTCGATACCGATAGCTGGCTGATCCTGGGCGAAGTGGTGGGCGTGCATATCGACCCCGCGATGATCGACGACGGCGTGTATCAAACGGCCCGTGCCCGGCCGATTACCCGTGGTGGCGGCTGGGGCGATTATTTCGAACTGTCAGAGGAGGCGCTGTTTCGCATGAAGCGTCCGGGGTGAAGGGTCGCCTGTTTCACGGGGCGCCCACGAACCACCGTGCCAATGCAAACAGCACACCGCCGACGAACAATGTGCCAAAGATCGACTTGGTCCGGGCCGCGAGCCAATTTGGCAGGTAAATATCGAAATTTGGTTGGCGGTCGTTTGTGTAGCGTGCTGCGATGGCACCAAGCGGGCACCGGCCTTGATTGACGGCAAGGACGGCCACTTCGACCAGCACAACGCCGATTGCCCAGGCCGCAGCGACCAGGTTCGATGTCGCTGCACCTATCCAGATTGCAGCGATTGCCGTGACGAAGAACGCCCAAATCACGGTGTGGATCGTCTTGATGGCTCGAAGCGACTTTGGGTCAGGCGACTGCGGGATGTCGATCATGATCCCGCCGACCGATCGATCACCCGAGCGCGACCTGCTTCTCATCGGCCAGCCGGTCGAGATCGGCCCGGCTCATCCGCTCGCTCGCGGTTTTCAGCTGGCCACACGCGGCATCGATGTCGCGCCCGCGCGGGGTGCGCACCGGGGCGGAAATGCCCGCGCCGAACACGATGCTCGAAAAGGATCGGATGCGTTCCGGCGTCGAGCATTCGTAATTCGAACCCGGCCAGGGGTTGAACGGGATCAGGTTCACCTTGGCGGGCAGCTGATACTGTTTGATCAGCCGGACGAGCTCGCGCGCATCCGCGTCGCTGTCATTCTTGTCCTTCAGCATCACATATTCAAACGTGATCCGCCGCGCGTTGTTCGCGCCGGGATAATCCGCGCAGGCCTGTAACAGCTCCTCGATGCCGTATTTGCGGTTGAGCGGGACGATCTCGTCGCGCACCTCTTTCGTCACGCCGTGGAGCGACACAGCGAGATTGACGCCGATCTCCTCGCCCGCGCGCGCCATCATCGGCACCACGCCACTGGTCGACAGCGTGATCCGCCGCTTGCTGAGCGACAGCCCGTCGCCGTCCATGATCAGTTTCAGCGCATCGCGGACCGCATCGAAATTATAGAGCGGCTCGCCCATGCCCATCATCACGATGTTGGTGAGCAAGCGCCCCTCGGGCTGGCTCGGCCATTCGCCCAGCCCGTCGCGCGCGAGCATCACCTGCCCCACGATCTCGCCCGCGGTCAGGTTGCGCACCAGCCGCATCGTGCCAGTGTGGCAGAAGCGGCAGTTGAGCGTGCAGCCGACCTGGCTCGAGACGCAGAGCGTGCCGCGATCCGCATCGGGGATGAACACCATTTCGTAATCCTGGGCGCCCTGCCCGTCGCCCGCGTCCGACCGAAGCAGCCATTTGCGCGTGCCGTCACTCGATACCTGCGCCTCGACCACTTCGGGCCGACTGATCACGAAGCGCTGTTCGAGCCAGGGCTGCATTGTTTTGGAGATATCGGTCATCACCGAAAACTCGGTCGCGCCGCGATTATACATCCAGTGCCACAGCTGCTTGGCGCGCAGTTTCGCCTGTTTGGGCTCAAGCTGCGCGGTTTCGAGCGCCATCCGCAGATCGGCCTTGCTCAAGCCGATCAAGTCGATCCGCCCGTCGGCACGGGGCACAAAGGTGCGCGGCACGGGTACGGGATCGATGTGCCCGGGGATGGGCATGGTCAGCGCTTCGGTGGTCTGCATCGCGGGCACATAGGGCAAAAGGTGGCGTTTTTCTACCCGGTCCGGTTTAGCGCCCGACGCACCCCAAAGCCGCGGCATCGATTGCGGTTGCCGCACCGCGCAGCGCATAGACATCGACGAATGGACGGCCGCCTTTGCCGAGTGCCTCGACGCTGAGTGAGCGACCCGATCGGATCGCAGCGACAATCGCCGCGTCGGTTCGCGCGTCGGGGGCCCAGGCATCGGCATTGCCGGCGACCAGCTCGAACCGACGCTCACCGACGCTGATCGTCACGCGGGCGCGCGGATCGCGTTCATGGCTGAGGCGGATATGGAGTTGCGCGCGGGCGTTCTGGCCGGGCCAAGTCGCGATGCTGGCAAAGGGACGCCAGTTGCCGCCGCCGGTGCTGCGCTCGATCGGGGTCGAAATCGCGAAGCATTTCAGCGGGGAGGGATCGCGAAATGCGCCCCAGCGATCGAAAATGCCGAGCGGCTCGCGGGCGATGGCCGGGGTGGCGGCGCTGACCAGCACCAGCAGGAACGCGATCCGCTTCACGCCGGTGCGCGCCCGGTGCCGAGATGGACGATCGTCTCCACGCCCTGCTCGATCATGACCAGCGATCCTTGCGGCAGCCCCCGCAAGGTCGGCGCGCCGAGCACCGGATGCACGGCAGCGCCGGTCATCACCCCGCGCAACACCCGACTAGAAATGCCGTGCATGATGACCAGCCGGTCGCCGGGATCGTCATTGGTTTCGGCCAGCCAGTCGCTGACGCGTGTGGCGATCTGACCATAGGTTTCGCCATCGGGCGCGGGCAATAACAGCCCCGTGCCGGGTTCGATGATCGTCCCGAATTCGGTCATGACATCGGCATAATATCGCCCGCCCCAGCACCCCATGCCAATTTCGACCAGCCGGTCGTCATGCTGCGCATCATGCCAGTCGAGCCCGAGATGCTCGGTGATCACCGCTAGTGTCTGCAGCGCGCGGCCGGTGCTCGATGCCCATAACGTCAGCGGCGGCTTCGGCCCCAGATAGGCTGCAAGCGCTGCCCCCATCTCATCGGCCTGGGCAAAGCCTGCACGCGTTAGCGGCGTGTGCGCTGCCTCGCCCTGCAACCGGCGGGCAGCATTGAAAACAGTCTCGCCGTGGCGGGCGATGAAATCCCGGCCTTTGCGGATGTGCCCCTTGATCATGGCTGGGGTTTTCACTGCGCCTGAATCAAAAGCAATGGTCAAAAAGCATTCCAACGGTGGGACGCCCGGGGGCGCTTGCCCCGGCCCTGTTTATGTTTAAGGAAAGAGACACGGCGAATTGTACCCGGTGCAGTCCTTGCTTGGGTGAAGATGATGCGACGGTGCGATTATCATGGGCGGCGGCCCGGGGGAGACCAATGAAAGCGACGATCGAACGCGCCACCTTGTTGAAGGGCTTGAGCCACGTCCAGTCGGTGGTCGAGCGGCGCAATACCATCCCGATTTTGTCGAACGTGCTGATCGAAGCAACGGCAGACGGCACGATCAAGCTCATGGCGACCGATCTCGATCTCCAGATCAATGAACATATCGCTGCCAGTGTCGAAACGCCGGGTGCGACCACGGTTTCGGCACACACGCTGTTCGATATTGCCCGCAAGCTGCCCGAAGGCAGCCAGGTGAGCCTGAGCGCTGCCGAAGGCCGCATGACGATCATGGCCGGGCGCGCCAAGTTTCAGCTGTCCACCCTGCCGCGTGACGATTTTCCGGTGATCGCCGAAGGCGAATTGCCGACCAGCTTCGAGCTGCCCGCCGAAACATTGAAGCAGATCATCGACAAGACGCGCTTTGCGATTTCGACCGAGGAAACGCGCTATTATCTGAACGGCATTTTCCTGCACGTATCGGATGATCCGCTGCCCGTGCTGAAGGCCGCGGCGACCGACGGCCACCGGCTCGCCCGCGTCACCGTCACCCGGCCCGATGGGGCAGAGGGGATGCCCGACGTCATCGTGCCGCGCAAATGCGTCGCTGAACTGCGCAAATTGCTCGATGAGATCGACGGCTCGGTCGGCGTCTCGCTTTCCGCCACCAAGATCCGTTTCGATCTCGGTCAGGCGCTGCTGACGTCGAAACTGATCGACGGCACCTTCCCCGATTACAGCCGGGTGATCCCGACGGGCAACGACAAGATCCTGAAGATCGATCCGCGCGCGTTCGAGGAAGGCGTCGACCGCGTCTCGACGATCGCGACCGAAAAGACCCGCGCGGTGAAAATGGCGCTCGATCGCGACAAGATCACGTTATCGGTCACCAGCCCCGAAAACGGCACCGCGGCCGAAGAAGTATCGGGCGATTACGCCGCCGCACCGTTCGAAATCGGCTTCAACAGCCGCTATCTGCTCGACATATTGGGGCAGGTGCACGGTGACACGGTGGAAATCCACCTCGCCGATGCCGCCGCCCCCACGCTGATCCGCGAGAACGACAAGGCGCCCGCGCTCTACGTCATCATGCCGATGCGGGTGTGACGGTCAAACGTTGACCAGCCCGCGCCGGGTGGAAATGACCACCGATACGATCAGATAGGCGCCCATCAACACCGTCATCAGCGACCAGCTGTCGGTGTCACTCGCCAACTTCAGCTTGGTGATCGTCGCCCAGGCGAACAGGCCGAGCTGGAGCACCCAGAAACAGACAGCGCCAGTCTGTGCGATCACCGCGCGAGTCAGCTCGTCGCCTTCACGCCACAGCTTCCAGTTGATCCAGCTTTGCACCGCCAGCAGCACGAACAGCCCCACGGCAATCGCGCCTAATGTCTGCGTGCCGAACCCGTTCAGCATGGCGAGCGGCGGGGTCATGATCATGATGCCCGCCAGCGCGGCGACCAGCGCCTGCCACCGGCCGGATCGCAGCGCATCGGGATCGACGGACTCATCGTCCGGCTGCTTCTCGACCATGCGGTTCCAGCGCGCCGGGCTGGTTGTGGCGACATAGGCATAGGCCGCGCTGAACAGCAGCACGATGCCAATGATCACGCTGGCCACGTCGGCGACTGATAAATCGGGCAGGGTAGCCCCCGATTGCTTAAGGGCACGCCCGACAAAATAACCGACCACCCCGCCGATCGGCGCACTGATGCCGAACACGGTCAGCAAACGGCGCGAAAAGCTGCGGCGCGGCGATGGGGCGGATGGGGCATCAGGGGCGTTCATCGGGGATCCAATCATCGAGGAAGATGGCATCGACAGGCACTCCAAAAACCTTGGACATTCTCAGCGCGAGCGGCAGGCTCGGATCATATTTGTTCGTTTCGACCGCGTTGATCGTCTGGCGCGAGACGCCCAGCCAGCGGGCCAGATCGCCCTGACTGATGCCAGCCTCCGCCCGCAAAACGCGCAACCGGTTCTCCACGCTCAGCACCACAACTGCTGAGAGCAAACGACTCGAAGGGGGCGAGGAGCAATCATATGACAAGAGCTCTTGTCATTTTTGGCGAGATTGTCAAGAGTTCTTGTCTATTTGTCGCCTGCGCCACTGACAATGATTGATTCATCCTTCGTGATCATACATACTGACATCATTGTCAGTATCCCGCACAGGAGTCGCTTCATGGCCAAGCTTCCGCCCTTTCCCGGCACCACAGGGCGTCGTGACTGGAAAACCGCGTTCGATGCGATCCGCAAGCTATTGAACAATGGCGATGATACGACGCAGGTGTTCCGCATCATGCGCGCGCTCAATGTCGGCAATGCGCCGATGAACTATGCGCGTTTCATTGCGACCGCCGAGGGTGGCCGGATGGCCTATGAACGGGTCGAGCTTGCCGCGAAATTCTCGCAACCCAGCTATGTCGCGCAGTTCGCGCCGGGCACGGTGGGGGCGGCATACCGCGATTTTCTCGAGCGGACCGGCTATTCGGCCGACGGGCTGGTCGAGGTCAGCCGCGTGATCAGCGAAGATGATATGCCCCATCCCTATGCGTGGTTCGGCCGCCGCGTGCGCGACACGCACGACATCTGGCATGTGCTGAACGGTTATAAAGCCGATGAATCGCTGGGCGAAGCCGCACTGGTTGCGTTTTCCTATGCGCAGGTCGGCGGGCTCGGCTGGGCGTTTATCGGCGGCGCGGCAGCGCTGAAGAGCATTGGCGTGACCGGCAATCTGCTGTTCGCGAAAGCGGTGTGGGAAGGCTATGTGCGCGGCCGCAAAGCCAAGTGGCTGGCGGGCGAGGATTATGAAAAGCTGCTCCACGAGCCGATCGAGGCAGCGCGCCAGCGGCTGGGCCTGACCCCGCCGGTCGCCTATCTGAAGGCGCAGCGGGAGCTTGGCGCAGCAATGGCGTCCTATCTCAGCGCGCCCAAGGAAGATGATGTGCCCGAGGTGAAGCTCGCCGCCTGATCCCGACGGAAAACGCGCGACAAACCAGCAAACGCGCTAAGGCGGGGGCGATGTTGTCGCGCCTCGTGCTTACCGATTTTCGCAATCATGCCGCGGCCACGCTTGAACCGGGGCCGGGCTTCGTCGTGCTGAGCGGGGACAACGGCGCGGGCAAGACCAATATCCTTGAAGCGGTATCGCTGCTCGCGCCCGGGCGGGGACTGCGCCGCGCGCCGTTGGCTGAAATGGCGCGGCAAGGTGGTAGTGGTGGATTCGGGGTGGCGGCGGCGATTTGCGGTGATGTGGACATTGCCACTGGAGCCCAACCTGCCGCACCCGAACGACGGATTGTCCGCGTTCAGGGCGCGCCCGTCGCCGCGACCGCGCTGGCCGAATGGCTGACGGTGTTGTGGCTCACCCCGGCGATGGACCGGCTGTTCGTTGAACCGGCAAGCGAACGGCGGCGTTTCCTCGATCGGCTGACACTGGCCTTATCCCCGAGCCACGCCGTCCACAGCAATCGCTACGAGGCGGCGATGCGGGCGCGCAATCGCTTGCTGGGGGAAGAAGGGGCGCCCGACACCGATTGGCTGCGCGCACTTGAAGCGCAGATGGCCGAACATGGCGCCGCGATCGACGAGGCGCGCCGCGATGCCGTTGCACAACTGGGGGCGGCCTTGGCGGCACAGGCAGCGGGGCCGTTCGCGCGGGCCGGGTTGGCGCTGGAGGGCTGGACCGGGGCGGGCGACATGCTTGTGCGTGATCTGGCGCAAGGGCGTGCCCGCGATGCAGCGGCGGGGCGCACCTTGGCCGGGCCGCACCGTACCGATCTGGCGGTGGTCCATCTAGACAAGGGGCAGGCGGCGGCTCTGTGTTCTACCGGCGAGCAGAAGGCGTTGCTGTTATCGATCATCCTTGCCCATGCCGATCTGGTCGCAGCGCGTGGTGGGCAGGCGCCGGTGCTGCTGCTGGATGAAGTCGCGGCGCATCTCGATCCGCACCGGCGCGCAGCGCTGTTCGATCGATTGGCGGGCAAGGGGCAGGTGTGGATGACGGGCACCGAACCGGCGCTGTTCGAAGCAGTGCCGGGCGGGGCAACACGCTACACCGTGGCAGAGGGCGTCGTCGTCGGATCGACTCTGTAAAATATTTACATTATTGCAAATCGAGCCGGATGAAGTTGCACAGTGCGACCGCAAAAACACACGTTTAAGGGCTTTCTCTCGTGTAAACTTGTCTAAGGCGTCCCTGTATTCATGGCCAAAGGCTTCCCCGGATGAGTTATCAGGATCATATCGCGCAGGTTGGCACGCTTATCAAAAGCCAGCGCGGCACCTGGGACGGGATCAGCGCCGAATCGGTCGCGCGGATGCGTCTGCAGAACCGGTTCCAGTCGGGGCTCGACATTGCGCGCTTCACCGCGGCAATCATGCGCAAGGACATGGCAGCGTACGACGCTGACCCGGCGAACTATACGCAGTCGCTCGGCTGCTGGCACGGTTTCATCGGCCAGCAGAAGATGATCAGCATCAAGAAGCATTTCGGATCGACCGAGCGCCGTTATTTGTATCTGTCGGGCTGGATGGTCGCTGCACTGCGCAGCGAATTCGGCCCGCTTCCCGATCAGTCGATGCATGAGAAGACGAGCGTGCCTGCGCTGATCGAAGAGCTTTACACCTTCCTGCGCCAGGCCGATGCGCGTGAGCTCGGCATGATGTTCCGTGATCTCGATGCCGCGCGTGATGCCGGTGATCAGATCAAGGAAAAGCAGCTGATGACCGCGATCGACGGGTATCAGACGCATGTCGTGCCGATCATTGCCGATATCGACGCAGGCTTTGGTAATGCCGAAGCCACCTATCTGCTCGCCAAGAAGATGATCGAGGCGGGTGCCTGCGCACTCCAGATCGAAAACCAGGTGTCCGATGAAAAGCAGTGCGGCCACCAGGACGGCAAGGTCACCGTACCACACGAGGACTTCCTCGCGAAGGTCCGCGCTTGCCGCTACGCGTTTCTGGAGCTCGGCGTCGAGGACGGCATTATCGTCACCCGCACTGACTCACTGGGCGCTGGCCTCACCAAGCAAATCGCGGTTTCCAAGGAGCCGGGCGATCTGGGTGACCAGTATAACAGCTTCCTCGATTGCGAAGAGATCGATCCCGCGACCGCGCGCAACGGCGATGTCATCCTGAACCGTGACGGCAAGCTGCTGCGGCCGAAGCGCCTGCCGTCGAACCTGTTCCAGTTTCGCGAAGGTACGGGCGCTGATCGCTGCGTGCTCGATTGCATCACCTCGCTCCAGCACGGTGCCGACCTGCTGTGGATCGAGACCGAGAAGCCGCATATCGAGCAGATCGCGTCGATGGTTGATCGCATTCGCGAGGTGATCCCGAACGCCAAACTGGTTTACAATAACTCGCCCAGCTTCAACTGGACACTCAATTTCCGCCAACAGGTGTTCGATGCGTGGAGCGCTGAGGGCAAGGATGTGTCGGCCTATGATCGTGCACGGCTGATGTCGGTCGATTATGACGGCACCGATCTGGGTAACGAGGCCGATGAGCGCATCCGCACCTTCCAGCGCGATGCTGCAGCGCGCGCGGGGATTTTCCATCACCTCATCACGCTGCCGACGTACCACACCGCGGCGCTCAGCACCGATAACCTCGCCAAGGAGTATTTCGGCGACCAGGGCATGCTCGGTTATGTGAAGGGCGTGCAGCGCAAGGAAATCCGCGAAGGGATCGCCTGTGTGAAGCACCAGAACATGTCGGGCAGCGACATCGGTGACGATCACAAGGAATATTTCGCGGGCGAAGCGGCCTTGAAGGCCGGCGGCGCACACAACACGATGAACCAGTTCGCTGCCTGAACGGCAGCGGGGAACCAGTCTACTGCCGAAGCAGTAACGAGTTTGCCGCCCCAAGCGCGGCAATTTCACCGGATTGCGGGATAACGCGACCGGATACGACTTTCCTGGGGAGGAAAGCCTGGCCCGTCGTCGCGGTAACGCGGCGGCGGGCCTTCGCGTTGGCGACAGTTCAGTTGAGACGAGATCAATACGCTTCATCTTGTTGGCAAGTCGCCGCCAGTGCAGATCAATTCCACACTCGACACCGATCTCCAAAAGTGTCAATTTTGAAACCTTACTCATGCTTCCTTGTCAGAAAGGATTTGTCATGCGTTTTGTTGCGGTTATCTTCGCTTTGCTTTCGATACCTGTGCTTTCCATCCCGGCAAGCGCCTTCGACAATTGGACGTTCATTACCCGCGATCAGCGCGGCGTGGTGGTGGAAATGGCACGCCGGTCGGGGGCAAATGTGAATGGCGTCGCTGCAGCAGTGTTCCGATTCCGTCCCACCCAGACCGAGGCCGAGCCACGCACTTATGCGATCGCGGCCATGTGCCGGTCCGGCGCGATATTAGTTGCTCCTGCCGAGGAGGCTTCGACGGGCGTCTCCGCCTGGATTAAGCGGCAGCTCCAGAAGGCTGCATTCCGCAAGCCGACGAATAGTTCGGTCGGTGGAGAAATTTCGGCCACACTGTGCGCTAATTACGGCCCCGCGCCTTATGAGCCGCCGGAGATCACCCAGACGATGCCGCTGCCCTCCCCTTTCGAAACAGGGCAGTAGCAGAACCAGCTTTTGCGGCGGTCACCTCATCGGGCCTCGAGCACCTGGAATGATCAATCCCTTGCCGTATCGAGCGCGATCCGGACCCGGCGCAGCACCGGCAGCATCGCGGCGAGCTCATCGGGATCGATCACCGCGTCGAGCATCGGCGCCAGCGGGGCCATTGCCGCGATCGCCGCTTCGCGGGCGGCGCGGCCCTTGTCGGTGATCGATACGAGCTTGGCGCGGCCATCTGCCGGATCGTCGCGGATCACCACCAGCCCGTCGCGCGCCATGCGCGCCAGTGTGCTCGTCATCGTCGGGCGAGTCACCTGAAAGGCACTTGCGAGCTGGGCCGGAGATCGTTCCTTATGCCCGAGCCGGACGAAATGGTTGAGCACGGTGAACTGCGCCCGCGTCAGCCCCTGCGGCATGGCCCGTTCGAATATCGTGCCGGCGAGTTGATCGATAATGCCGATTTCGTTGAAGAATTCGAAGGCGGCAGGGTCAGTCGGCGGCACAACGGTCATACCAGATGTTTTTCTAACGGCCATCGCGGCGCTGGCAAGGAGGGTGGCGCTGTGCCGATCCGCGCGAGCATCTGCACCCGTTCGGTGCCTTGCGCGCCCAGCAACCGGTGGACGAGGTCAAAATCAGCCGCCATTTCGGGATATTCCTGCAGCGCCTGGCTCAGCGGGTGCATCGCAAGCCCCAAGGTCGTCGCGCGTAATTGGGCCCGCACATAGCGCCGCCCTGCCTCGAGCTGTTTGGCCCGGCTGTTACCGGGTGTGGTGATCCAGATGATGGCGGGGATCGATCCACAGCTTTTCTGGACGACATCAAGGCCCATTTTGAAGGCGCTGGACGATGGATCGGCCATGGTCTCGTGATCGATCATCCCGACCGCACTCAACGCCTCCACCCCCGGGCCGCCAATCGGGAGGCCATCGGGGTTTGCGTCCATCTCGGCGGTCCCGATCCGCATCAGCCGCACCGTCTCACCATGAGTGCGCGGCGTGACTGTCTCGATTGTCATCGCCCGGACGGCCAAAGGGGTGATCTGGGCAAGAAGTGCAGGATCGGTGTTGGTCAAGCCCGTGTCGCGCGCAACGGCGTTCAGCTGGGCCGGGCTCGGTGGCGCGGAATCATAAAGCGCGCGGTTGGTGTGGCGATGGGTGATGGCCGAGAACAGCGGATCGCGGGCGATGCCGGCATCCCGGCGGAAGACCAGTTCTGCAATCGGGCGGGCATCGAGCCGCGGTAGGGGTTCCCCGGCTGGGAAGGCGGTCACGTCGATCGCATAGCCGCGCTCCGCCGCCGCGATCCGAGCGACTTCGATGAACGTGCCGAACCCAATCGTGATCTGCCGATCGAACGGATCGGTCTCCGGCAAGCGCTTGTCGAGATCGCAGCGCAGCAGCACCCGGTCGGTGCCGACCAGTTCGATCAGCCAGGGCTGGCGGTTATGCGGGTTCGGCGCGAGGATCGCATAGCGCAGTGCATCGAGCCGGGGGTCGGTGGGGCGGCGCGGATCGATCGTCCACGGCGCGATCGCGGTAGTCGGCGTGCGCATGACCCGCCAGGCTGCCCCGCCGCCGACAAGGGCCACCGAGGCCGTGCCCGCACCAATGATAATCGACCTGCGCGACCACGCCATGATTCATCCCTTAGATAGACATCTAACCATATGATTAGATATCTATCTATGTCAAGCCGGCATGTTGCCAATGATTCGATTAAGGTATCGGCGTCAGTAAAATGTTCTGACACTCTTATGGAGCGGTCGGGCGCTCGAACGTTACCGTTTTCAAATGCTGCTCGAGTTTTGATCCTGGGCAGTCGGTATTCTTAACGTCTCGGTGAAAAAAGATCTGACGTCCTGCCGGACGCATCGTTCCCAGCTTCGATAATGGCTCGAACATGCCATATTGTGGATGGCTGGCGCTGAACTTCAGCCAGCCAAGAAATTTTGAGATGAGCGGCATCCGCGATGAAATTTCGGTCGGATCGATGATCCGGTTTTGAAAATCGCCAGCGAAAGAGACCGCGATCGCTTTGGTATTGTGCCCCACAGTGTGCGCACCCGACCGGTCCTCGCCGCGACCCTCGCAGATCGTCACGCCACCGTTCCCTGCGGTGAGAAAAGCGATAAAATTATATGGGACATCAAGTCCGAGATCGGGCCGTACCGTTTGCAATCGCCGCATCATCGCAAATATCTCGGCGTCGCCCTCCCACAAATTCGGTGTACTATCGTTATCGACCATGACCGTATGGTGCGCAAATACATGGGTCCGGTTAGCGCGTGAGACAACAGTACCCAGACGCGGCAATCCACTGTCAGCACCCCATGCCTTGCGCGCTACGAAGCGAAGACTAGGTACGATTTCAAAATCGGCCATCAGGGCGATTCCTTTTGATTTCAAATTGCAAGTGAAAACTTATACGAACTTCCAATCATGTCAATTCCAATACTACAAGTCTTAGATCGCGCCATAAGGATTGGGGTGCGACAGCGAAAGCTGTCGCACCTGCCGATAAGACGTAATAGACGGCACAACCGATATTGCGGTACGTAAAGCGATATCAGAGATTTCTCTATAATGACTATGGTTTAATCAAAAGGCCATTTACTCAGACCAGCGCTCTTCCGACTACCAGGATGGCCGTCACTCTCGATGAGGTGCCAAGGGCGTTTTGGTAATAGTACCACTCGTTGTTGGGGCAATCGCTACGCCGGCACCACGAATTGTAGCGCATGCTCCAACATATGGGGAGCGCGATCCTGGCGGGTACCGCAGGCAAGCGAGCGCTGAGCGTCGTCCGCGCCATTTTGCTTCCCTATGGGGACCTGAATCCCTATATGCTCGCTATGGCAACAGACCCAGATACCCCCCCCAACGTCCCCAACGCAAATGATTACGGCGCCGATTCGATCAAGGTGCTCAAAGGGCTCGATGCGGTCCGCAAGCGACCCGGTATGTATATCGGCGATACAGATGACGGCTCGGGCCTGCACCACATGGTGTTCGAGGTATCCGACAACGCCATCGACGAGGCGCTGGCCGGACATTGCGACCGGATTGACATCACGCTGAACCCTGACGGTTCGGTATCCGTGCAGGATAATGGCCGCGGCATCCCGACCGGCATCCACACCGAGGAAGGCGTTTCCGCCGCTGAAGTGATCATGACCCAGCTTCACGCGGGCGGGAAATTCGAAAACACCTCGGACGACAACGCATACAAGGTGTCGGGCGGTCTCCACGGCGTTGGCGTGTCGGTGGTCAATGCGCTCAGCGAATGGCTCGATCTTACGATCTGGCGCGACGAGACCGAGCATTATATGCGCTTCGCCTTCGGTGATGCGGTGGCGCCCTTGAAGGTCGTCGGCCCTGCGCCGGGCCGCAAGGGTACCAAGGTGACGTTCTTCCCGTCGCCCGCCACTTTCAAAATCACTGAATTCGATTTCGACAAGCTCGAGCACCGCTACCGCGAGCTCGCCTTTCTTAATTCGGGCGTCCGCCTGTTCCTGAGCGATGCGCGCCATGAGGACGTGAAGACCGTCGAGCTTTATTACGAGGGCGGGATCGCCGCGTTCGTGAAATATCTCGATCGCAACAAAATCCCGCTGATGCCCGAGCCGGTGGCGATCAATGGCACCCGCGACGACGTGACGATCGACGTCGCGCTCGAGTGGAATGACAGCTATTACGAAAACGTCCTGTGCTTCACCAACAACATCCCGCAGCGCGATGGTGGCACGCATCTGGCCGCGTTCCGCGCGGCGATGACGCGCACGCTCAACAATTACGCCGAGAAATCGGGGCTCCTGAAAAAGGAGAAGGTGACGCTGACCGGTGACGACATGCGTGAGGGGCTGACCGCGATCGTCTCGGTGAAACTGCCCGATCCGAAGTTCAGTTCGCAGACCAAGGACAAGCTGGTCAGTTCCGAAGTCCGCCAGCCGCTCGAAAGCCTGATGGCCGACAAGCTGGCCGAGTGGCTCGAGGAAAATCCGGCGCATGGCCGCGCGATTGTCGGCAAGATCATCGATGCCGCCGCCGCGCGCGAAGCCGCGAAAAAGGCCCGCGAACTGACCCGGCGCAAGGGCGTGATGGACATCGCTTCGCTGCCCGGCAAGCTTGCCGACTGTCAGGAGCGTGATCCCGCCAAGTCCGAACTATTCCTGGTCGAGGGTGACTCGGCAGGCGGATCGGCAAAGCAAGGTCGCGACCGGCATTTTCAGGCGATCCTGCCGCTGCGCGGCAAGATCCTGAACGTCGAACGCGCGCGGTTTGACCGGATGCTGTCATCGAAGGAGATCGGCACGCTCATCCAAGCGATGGGCACCGGCATCGGTCGCGATGACTTCAACGTTGAAAAGCTGCGCTACCACAAAATCGTGATCATGACCGACGCTGACGTCGACGGCGCGCATATCCGGACCCTGCTGCTGACGTTCTTCTACCGGCAAATGCCCGAGATCATCACCAACGGGCACCTCTTCATCGCCCAGCCGCCGCTGTACAAGGCAACGCGCGGGCGCAGCGAAGTCTATTTGAAGGACGATAGCGCGCTTGACGAATATCTGGTCGAGAATGGCGTGGCGCTGTCCGTGCTTGAGGGCGCTGGCGGGGCGCGGACCGGGTCCGATCTGCGCAGCCTGGTCGATCACGCCCGGCGGATGCGCACGCTGATGCGCTATGTGCCGCGTCGCTATGATCCGATGCTGGTCGAAGCGCTGGCGATGGGTGGTGTGCTCAATCCGGCGCTTGACGCAAGCGCGCGGGCCGCGCTGCTGGCAACCGCCGTGACCGGACTCGACGCCGCCGATGCCGATGCGCGCTGGTCGGCAACGCTGACCGAGGAAGGCAGCATCCACTTCAAGCGCGTCTGGCGCGGTGTGACCGATCACCACATCATCGAGGCAGCGTTCATCGGCTCAGCGGAGGCGCGTAAACTCCACGCGCTGGCTGAGGAACAGGGCGATGCCTTCGCGCAAACCGCCAAGCTCGTGTCGACCAAGGCCGCTGCCGCTGCGCAGGCAGAGGCCGACGCGGTCGATGAGGATGACGACGCGCCGGTAACCCTCGGCAAGGGTGAAACGATGGTCGCACGCCCCAGCCAGCTTCTCGACGCAATCCTGGCGGCAGGTCGCAAGGGCCTCTCGATCCAGCGCTACAAGGGCCTTGGCGAGATGAACGCCGATCAGTTGTGGGAAACGACGCTTGATCCGCAAAACCGTTCGATGCTGCGCGTTGAGGTTGAACAGGCCGATGTCGCGGATGAGATCTTCACCCGGCTGATGGGCGATGTGGTCGAACCGCGCCGCGAGTTCATTCAGGAAAATGCGCTGTCGGTGGCCAACCTCGACGTCTGAGAAAAGGGTAAGTCTAATCGCCCCCATCCGTTCGGGCTGAGCGAAGTCGAAGCCCAAGCGCTGTGCGTGCCCTTCGACTTCGCTCAGGGCGAACGGAGGGTAAGGATGCTTTCGCAAGAGCTGCGGAACCCCTAAAGCAGCGCGCCCTGCAAACTCTGCCGCCCGATCTCGCCACCGCCCTTTCGGCGGGCCTGCTCCTGTTCGGCAGTATAGCGCACGTCCGGGTCGCGATCGGCGGCGAAGGTGGCCAGCACATCCTCCTCAAGTTCGCGCCAGTCTTTGCCGCGATCAGGGCCGTTGCGCACGCGCGGTAACAGACCGGGCAGGTTCGACCATTCGATCAGTTGCGCCACACTCGTCATGTTGAGCATATCGCGCAGATGAAACGCGGTCACATAGGCATCGGGAAAGGCGCGGTGGGCGGGCAGGCCGCGTTGATGATCGATCCCCTCAGGCCGCCGCCAATAGCGCAGCACCTGGTTGGAAAAGCTCGGGCTTTCGGGCCAAATCCGCAGCGCGCATTTCCAGGTGCAAATCCAGTCGGCACTGCGCGTCATCGCGGGCGAGCAGAATTTCATCTCGAAGTCGGCGCGGTGCGCGGCTAGCGCCAGTCGGCGCGGATAGGGGTCGAGAATAGGGCGCGCGCAATCATTCCAGCGCGGCGCATCGGCCACCTCCTCGTCGAGGATATGGTGGATCGCCTGCGTCACCGGGGGGATCGCGCGGCCCGGATGCACCAACATGCTGCCGCCCTCGCCCGAAATCTCCCACCGCCCATCGGGCCCTTGCGCAACATCCTGCCAGCCAATCTCGCAAACCCCGTGCAGCGGCGGTGCCTGACCGGTGGTTTCAAGATCGATGACGCGAATGATGCTGTGGGAAGCCATTTGCATTGATTGGCGGTTCTGGCGCCAAATTGCGAGTGGCTTTGCGGGCGAAGAGAAAGCGGGTTCGCGCGAACCCGCTTCTCAATGCGCCGCCTGCGGTCCCCGAACCAGGCCGCTAGCCGCAAGCTGCGCGTCGATCATCGCCATCAGCCGGTCGAGCCCCGCCTGGTCCTTCGCCTCGGCACGCGCCACAAGCACGTCCTGCGTGTTGGACGCGCGCAGAAGCCACCAGCCATCGGGCGTGCTCACGCGCGCGCCGTCGGTGCGGTTTACGTCCGCACCCTCGGCCTCCAGCCGGTCGAGCACTTCGTCGACCACGGCGAATTTGCGGCTCTCATCAACTTGGAATCGCATTTCGGGGGTGTTGACGAAGGCTGGCATCGCGCCCCTGATCTCGGTCATCGTCTTGCCGATCATGTGCACCGCACGGATCAGCCGAACGGCGGCATATTGTGCGTCGTCGAACCCGTAAAACTCATGTGCGAAAAAGATGTGCCCGCTCATCTCGCCTGCCAGCGGGGCGTGGGTTTCCTTCATCTTGGTCTTGATCAGGCTGTGCCCCGTTTTCCACATTAGCGGCTCGCCGCCCAGTTCGCGCACCCGATCGAACAGCATCTGGCTCGCCTTCACATCGGCGATGATCGTCGCGCCGGGTAGTTCCTTCAGCACCGGGACGGCAAGAATGGAGAGGATTTGATCGCCCCAGATCACCCGGCCCTCGCCGTCGATCGCGCCGATCCGGTCACCGTCACCGTCGAAAGCCAGGCCGAAATCGAGCTTCTTCTCCGCGACGAGCCGCTTGAGATCGGCCAGATTCTTCTCATCGGTAGGATCGGGATGATGGTTGGGAAAATCGCCATCGACATCGGTGAACAGCAGGTGATGCTCACCCGGGAGCAGCTTGGTGAGTTTCTCGATGACCGGACCCGAGGCGCCATTGCCCGCATCCCAGCCGATCCGGTAAGCGCCACCGGCATAGCCCGCCATCAGCCGCCCGACATAATCGTCGACGATATCGACCTGGGTAACGGTGCCCTGGCCCGTCTCCCAATCGCCCGCGGCCGCGAGCCGAGCCAGATCTTGAATGTCCGCCCCGAAAAAGGGCAAATGCTGCAGCACCATCTTGAAGCCATTATACTCGGCCGGATTATGGCTGCCGGTGATTTGGATNNATGCCGCCATCCACTTCCAGCGTCGCTTCGGCGTAATAGAGCATCGGCGTTGGCCCCATGCCAACACGCACCACATCGACCCCCGATGCCGTCAGCCCCTCGATCAGCGCGGCTTCGAGCGCGGGCGAGCTGTGCCGCCCGTCATAGCCCACCGCCACGCGCGTGCCGCCCACCCGGCGCACCCGAGTCGCAAAGCCGTGCCCAATGGCGCGGGCATCGGCCTCGCCGAGTGTT
Source organism: Sphingomonas sp. 28-62-11 (assembly GCF_002278865.1). Lineage (NCBI taxonomy): Bacteria > Pseudomonadati > Pseudomonadota > Alphaproteobacteria > Sphingomonadales > Sphingomonadaceae > Sphingomonas > Sphingomonas sp. 28-62-11. The sequence continues at coordinate 29,042 of NZ_NCGB01000028.1, forward strand.
TTGCCGACGATGCCGCGAATGTCATACTCACGCAGCGAGGTGCGATCGAACTGATGGGTCATGCCAGAGGTCCTTTGGGGATAGGAAAAGCAATTGGTTTTTATTCAGCGGTGCGTTTCAGCAACACATCGCGCGCCATATTGATCCGTCGGGCGAGTTCCGCCGATCCGCCGCGATCGGGATGAACCGCGCTGACGAGCTTGCGGTGGGCGTTGCGGATTTCGTCAGGGCCTGCGCCCGCGCCGATGCCCAGAATCGCGCGCGCCTCGGCCTCGTCGAGGGTCGGTCGAGGTGTCATCAAGCGGCGCAACCACAAGACGATACCGACCGCGAGCGCGGCGATCAGAAGTAGTTTGATCATCAGGCGAATGCCATTAGGCGAACAGGGGCAAGACAGGCTCGGGCAGAGCCAGTGCTGACATCATCTCGCGCAGCTCCTGCCGCGCAGCGACATGCGCCAGCCCCATTTCGCCGAAATCGCGCGAATCGATCATCGTCAGGCCCTTGGGGAACAGCTCGCGGTAAATCACGCGCTCGCCAAGCCCGGGGATAATGCGGAAACCCACACGCTTTGCGAGCTGATCGAGCGCATCGGATACGCGACGCATGTTGCGCGCCTCGATATGCTGGAGCCGGTTGCGCAGCACGACCCAGTCGATCGTCGATCCGTCGGCCTTGGCGCGAGCCTTGCGGGCGTCCCAGATCAGCTCGGCGTAAAAGCTGGGGCGGGTAACCTTGTAGGTGATCGGATCGACCTGGCCGATCAGATCGAAATCGACGAAACTGTCGTTCATCGGCGTGACAAGGGTGTCGGCGCGCTGGGCGGCCATGCGCGCAAAGCGATCGTCGCGGCCGGGTGTGTCGATCACCAGAAAATCGACATCGGCGGTCAGTCCATCAAGCTGTTCGGTAAAGCGTGGCAGGCTTTCGCCGTCATGCGTCAGATGGCGCGGCATCGGCAGATCTCGGCCGATGCGCTTGATGGTATCGGCGCGATTATCGAAATAGCGGCCCATCGTGCGTTGACGATGATCGAGATCATAGGCGGCTACGCGTGCGCCCCGCGCGGCCAAAGCAATCGCGACATGCACCGCGGTCGTCGACTTGCCGGTCCCGCCCTTTTCGTTGGCGAACACGATAACATGCGCTTTGCCCGGTTCGCCAGACGACCCCCTGCTAGACAACCCGACTGCATCCTTTGTTAAAGCATTTGATGTGTTGATCGTTCGCACCGGCCCCCATAGAAGGCCCGCCCCGTCCATATCGAAGGCCACCCCTACGTGCAAACCATCCGTCAGCTAGTTTCCCTGCGTGAGACGATTGCAACGCTGCGCGGTGAAGGGGCACGGATCGCGCTGGTGCCGACGATGGGCGCGCTCCATGCCGGGCATATCGCGCTGATCGAGGCTGCCAAGCTGGTGGCAGACAAGGTGGTCGCGTCGATCTTCGTCAACCCCAAGCAATTTGCGCCCGGTGAAGATCTGGCCCGCTATCCCCGGCGCGAGCAGGCGGATGCACGGATGCTCGCCGATGCCGGGTGCGCGGTCCTGTGGCTACCCGGCGTTGAGGAAATGTATCCGGATGGATTCGCCACCAGCATCACCGTCAGCGGGGTAAGCGAGGGGCTCGATGGCGCCGCCCGGCCCGGCCATTTCGATGGCGTGGCGACGGTGGTGGCAAAGCTGTTCAACCAGGTCGGCGCTGATGTCGCACTGTTCGGGGAAAAGGATTTTCAGCAGCTTGCCGTCATCCGGCGGATGGTTGCCGATCTGAACCTGCCGATTGAGATTATCAGCGTGCTCACCCAGCGCGATGATGACGGGCTCGCGCTGTCCTCCCGCAATATCTACCTCGCGCCCGAAGATCGCGCGCGCGCGGTTGCCCTGCCGCGTGCGCTGGGCGTCGCCGCACGGGTCATCGGCCAGGGCGGCGATGCCGTGCAGGCGCTCGCCACCGCGCGCGAGGCTTTGCTGTCAGGTGGGTTCGATACGGTCGACTATGTCGAGCTAGTCGATGCCGAAACGCTCGCGCCGATGCCCGATCCGGCCCGCCCCCGCCGCCTGCTCGCCGCAGCTCGGATTGCCGGCACGCGCCTTATCGACAACATCGCGGTGGAGCCCATCGCGACCACCTGAGTGGTAAGTCGAACGGCGCGAATAAAGTGTTCAATCATCAACCTGTGCCGTTCGTGCTGAGCGAAGTCGAAGCACCGGGCGATACGCTTGGCCTTCGACTTCGCTCAGGCTGAACGGAAGTGTTTCAGGCTTAATGCGGACGATTTTGCTGCGTTAACCATTTATTGACCGTGTTTCCGCCACAACCCGAGATGCCAAATGGGGCATGACAAGGGGTGGCAATGATGGCCAACAGCTTGAAGAGTGCAACGTTCCTGATTGAAAGCCGGATCGCCGATGCAGCGCGCGGTGATTATAGTGGCTGCTATGATCTGGGGATTGTTTATTCGACCGGGGCCGCGGGGGTCGGCATCGATCTGGTCGAAGCGCATAAATGGTTCAATCTCGCGGCGGTTGCCGGTAGCGAAGCAGCACAGCAATGCCGCGCCGACATCGCCGAAGACATGACCGCGCGGGAAATTGCCGAAGCACAGCGCGCCGCTCGCGCGTTTCTCCAGCAGACGATCCGCCGCGCCGCCTGAGTTTCCCCGCCGACCGGGCCTGATTTACCCGGCGGTGAATAGCGCATAGGCTCCTCCCGACATTATCGGGGGTGGGGCCATGCATCTGATCATTACCGCGCTGACGGCGGCATCGCTTGCGATCCTGCTCGTCCTGCTCGCGCTCAACACGATCCGCCTGCGCATGAAATATAGCGCCGCCTTCGGCGATGGCGGGCATCAGGACCTGGTGTCCTCGATCCGCGCGCACGGCAATCTTTCCGAATATATGCCGATCGGCATCACCCTCATTGGCCTGCTCGAAGCGAGTGGAGTGGATTTCACGATCCTTGCCGGGCTGGCGGGAGGCTTTGTGCTGTGTCGCGTGCTCAACGCGATCGGCCTGTTCAATCCGCCTGGACCACCGGGGCCGGCGCGATCGATCGGTATCGTCGGTACTTTGCTGATCCTGCTCGGGCTTGCCGGGTGGCTGATCTGGACCGTGCTGGGGCCGTTTTTAGGCCAGTAGCGACAGGCACGTACACGCCACCGCCGTCATTCCCGCGAAGGCGGGAATCCAGCTTCTTCTCGACCGTTGCAAAAAAGCTGGACCCCCGCCTTCGCGGGGGTGACGGTTGGAAGCATGCGGTGGAGATTATGCTCCACCGATCGCTTCAGGCCTTCGCCGGCGCCTTCTTCGCCGCCGCTTTCTTCACGGGCTTCTTGCCCTTCTTCACCGGGGCCGCGGCCGCCCGCGCATCGATCAATTGCGCGGCCTCCTCCAGCGTCAGCGCGTCTTTCTCGATCGTCTTGGGGATCGTCGCGTTGGTGGTGCCGTCAGTCACGTAAGGGCCGTAGCGCCCCTCCATCAGCTTGATTTCCAGTTCCGTACGCGGATGCAGCCCGAGTACCTTCAGCGGTGCCTGGGCGCCGCGCTGCGGCCGTCCGCCGCCCGCTGCCGCCTCGGCAAGTTTTACCACGGCGGCGTTCATGCCGGTTTCGAACACCTCGGCGGTCGACGACAGCCGGCCATATTTACCGTTATGCGCCAGATAGGGGCCGTAGCGCCCGATTGACGCAGTGATCGGCTCGCCGGTTTCGGGATGGAGACCGATGGTGCGCGGCAGGCTGAGCAGTTTCAGCGCCCATTCGAGATCGAGTTCGCCCGGGAGATCTTTGGGGATCGACCCCCGCTTCGCTTCCTTGCCATCGCCGAGCTGCACATAGGGCCCGAACCGGCCCGATCGCCGCGATACCTCAAGCCCGGTCTCGGGATCGGTGCCGAGCACTTCGGGCCCGGTATCGTCACCCTCCCCGCCGCCGGGTTGCGCGAAACGGCGGGTATATTTGCATTCGGGATAGTTGGAGCAGGCCACGAACGCCCCGAACTTGCCGCCGCGCAGCGCGAGTCGCCCGACCTGGCAATTGGGGCACAGCCGCGGGTCGCTGCCGTCTTCCTTCACCGGAAACAGATAGGGCTCGAGGAAGGTATCGAGCTCGGCTGTTACTTCCGAAGGCTTGAAGTCCATCACTTCGGTGGTGCGCGGCTTGAAATCTTTCCAGAACGCCTCGAGCACCGCCTGCCACTGTGCGCGGCCGCCTGAGACCTCATCGAGCTCGTCCTCAAGCCCCGCCGTAAAGTCATAGCCGACATATTTCTGGAAAAACCGCTCCAGAAACGCCGTCACCAGCCGCCCGCTCTCCTCGGCAAAGAATCGGTTCTTCTCAACGCGGACATAAGCGCGGTCCTTCAGCGTCTTGATGATCGACGCATAGGTGGAAGGCCGGCCGATGCCGAGCTCCTCGAGCCGCTTGACCAGCGACGCTTCGGAAAAGCGCGGCGGCGGCTGGGTGAAATGCTGTTCCGCGTTGACCGCTTTCTTGGCCGGCGCATCGCCCTCACGCAGCCTTGGCAGGCGGCGGGCTTCCTCGTCGGCGGTATCATCGCTGCCTTCTTCGTAGAGCGCCAAGTAACCGGGGAAGAGCACAACCTGCCCCGTTGCGCGCAGCCCATGCTGGCCGCTGCCATCAACCAGCTCGATCGTGGTGCGTTCCATCCGGGCGGAGGCCATCTGGCTGGCGAGCGCGCGCTTCCAAATCAGCTCGTAAAGGCGGCTATGGTCGCCCGATCCGGCGCGGTCCTTGCTGAAATCGGTGGGGCGGATCGCTTCATGCGCTTCCTGCGCGTTCTTGGCTTTTGACTGATATTGGCGTGGCTTGTCGGGCACATAACTCGCGTCATAGCGGTTAGCGACCGCTGCCCGCGCGGCCGAAATCGCGCTGCCGTCCATCTGCACCCCATCGGTGCGCATATAGGTGATCGCGCCGTCCTCGTAGAGATTCTGTGCGATCCGCATCGTGTGATCCGCCGAGAAGCCGAGCTTGCGTGCCGCTTCCTGTTGGAGCGTCGAAGTAGTGAAGGGCGGCGGCGGGTTACGCGTGGCGGGCTTGGTCTCGACCGAGGCGACCGAGAATCGCCCGGCCTCGACATCGGCCTTGGCGGCCATCGCATCGCCTTCCTTGCCGATCGTCAACCGGTCGATCTTGTCGCCGCGCCACTTGGTCAGCCGCGTGGTGAAGGGCGTGCCGTCATGCTCCATCTCAGCGGTGACCGACCAATATTCCTGGGGCACGAACACGTCGATTTCGCGCTCGCGCTCGACGATCAGCCGCAGCGCGACTGATTGTACCCGCCCGGCCGATTTCGCGCCAGGCAGCTTGCGCCACAGCACGGGGGAGAGCGTAAAGCCCACCAGATAATCGAGCGCGCGCCGCGCCCGGTACGCGTCGATCAGATCGGTATCGAGCTCGCGCGGGTGCTGCATCGCCTCGGTCACCGTCGCCTTGGTGATGGCGTTGAAGGTGACGCGCTGGACGTCCTTGGGCAGCGCCTTTTTCGCGCGCAGCACTTCCTGGACATGCCAGCTGATCGCCTCGCCCTCGCGATCAGGGTCGGTCGCCAGGATCAGCCGGTCGGCGGTCTTCGCCAGATCGGTGATCGCCTTGAGCTGCTTGGCCTTGTCGGCGTAGTTTTCCCATTCCATCGCGAAATCATGGTCGGGATCCACCGATCCGTCCTTCGCCGGCAAATCGCGGACATGGCCATAGCTGGCGAGCACGCGGTAATCCGAGCCCAGATATTTCTCGATGGTTTTCGCCTTGGCGGGCGATTCGACGATCACAAGCTGCATGGGGGTTCGGGCTTCCTTACGTGTACGCGCGAGGGTGGCGGGGGAGAACGCCCGGCGTCAAGCCGTTGCCGATATACGGCCTGCCACCCGCCTGACAATCGCCAGCGGGTTGAATGGGGCGCGGCGTTAGGAGATTATTGACGGATCGGGGCCAGGCTTTCGGTTCGGGTACGTTGGCGTAGGGGGATGGCGATGGTGATCGGCTGGATGGCGTTCGCGATGCTCGCCTTGGCGCCCGCCGACTTTTACATCGATCCCCGGCTGGAGGCCGATGTGCTCGCCGAACTCAACCGCGCGCGCGCCGATCCGCAGGGTTATGCTGATGATCTGCGCGAATATCGCAATGGCTTTGACGGGCTAGTCGCCTATTCACGCGAAACCCCCGACGGCATCATGACCAAAGAGGGCGCAGCAGCGGTAGAGGAGGCGATTGCCTTTCTCGATCGCCAATCGCCGCTGCCGCCGCTCGGTGAAACCGGGCTGCTCAGCAAGGGGGCGGGCGATCTCGTCGCCGATCAAGGCGAAAGCGGGCGGGTGGGGCATATCAGTTCAGACGGGCTCAACCCCAGCGCGCGAATGACGCGTCACGGCGGCGGTGCCTATGTCGCCGAAGTCATCACCTATGGCCCGCCCGATCCGCGCAGCGTGGTGAGGCAGCTGATCGTCGATGATGGCGTCGCCCGGCGTGGCCACCGGTTGCTGGTGTTTTCAGGCCTATACCGCTTTGCCGGGGTCGCCTGCGGCCCACATGCGACCTATGGCGCAATGTGTGTTGTCGATATGTCGGCATCGGCGGATGGCCGCCCGGTGGTACCGCGCGACTCATCGGCAGCGCTGGCTACCTTGATTGAGGACGATAGCGATCGCGAGGGCCAGCTTCAGTCCCCGTAATCGAGGTCGGACCGAAGCGAGGCGATCTCTGCTAGTCATAGCCGCATAGATAGTCATCGTTTCTCAATCGCTGGCAATCGCGAATCCGCTCTCCTGTCAGCGCTGCCATGTCGGCGCTCGAAAAGGTAGCTGGATGCTGGCGTGGCGAGTGGATGATGGCGCGACCGCCGTCCGGAACGCCCTCAATGTACCGCATCGACCTCGCACCGCCGGCCGTTGCCGGGCCGAAATCTTCGGCATGCCGAGCGAGGTACAGGCGCGCGAGCGTCCACCGACCGATGCTGCTCACCGGTGACACCAGCAGCAGCGCAATTACCAGCACAAACGCGGGCGCAAAACGGCGCCATGCGCGATCGCGTCGAATGAGCCCCTCGCCAATGCCGATAATCGCCCCAAGCACTGCGATGAACCAAAGGCCGAACGCGATGAGCGCGCCAAGGAGCCAGATCGATTGAACCAGGTAATCGTAAAGAAACCAGCTGCTCAGCAACATCAATGCGATTGCCGCCGCAAACCATTCCAGCGCCGACAATTCTGGCTTAACGCGGGCAATCATCTCGTGCTCACCCGTCCACCGGCATGCCGTTCGAGTCGCCCAGCAAGCTCAAGCTCGAGCAGCACTGTCTGCACCACCGCCGGGGCCAATCCCGATTGGCGGATCAGTTCGTCGACTGACACTGCGACCATCCCCAGCAGCGCGTTGATCGCGCGTCGATCAGCATCGCTCGCATCATCGGGCGGGGCCGCTCCGAACGGCGTGGTGGGCGCCCGGACCATCCGGCCATCGATCGGGCGGATCTGTTCCAGAATCTCGGCGGCATTCTGCACCAATGTCGCGCCGTCGCGGATAAGTCCGTTGCAGCCTTGCGCGCGCGGATCGATCGGGCTGCCGGGCACGGCCATCACCTCGCGCCCCGCCTCACCCGCCAGCCGTGCAGTGATGAGCGAGCCTGATTTCGGCGCGGCCTCGACCACCACCGTCCCCAGCGCGAGTCCGGCGATGATCCGGTTGCGTTGCGGAAAATGGCGCGCGAGCGGCTCGGTGCCGGGCGCGTGCTCGGTGATCAGCAGGGCCTCGCGCGCGATCCGCTCCTGCAGCTCGGCATTTTCGGGCGGAAAGACGATATCGATCCCGCAGGCAATGACGGCAATCGTGCCTCCATCGCTGCTATCGGCCCCCAGCGCGCCGACATGCGCGGCTGTGTCGATCCCCCGTGCCAGGCCTGAGACCACCGCGAGCCCGGCATCGGCCAGATCATGCCCCAGCTGGCGCGCAAAGCGGCACGCGGCAGCAGAGGCATTGCGCGCGCCCACCATGGCCACGCTCGTTCGCTGCAGGAGCGTAAAGTTGCCCCGAACGATCAGCGCGGGCGGGGCAGATTCGAGCTCGGCCAGTAAGGGCGGATAATCGATGTCATCGCTGAACAGATAGCGCGCGCCGAGCCGGGCGGTCGCCACCATCTCGCGCGTAATCGCCCGGGGATCGGCGAGCACCGGGGCCCGCCCGCCACCGCGAGCCGCCAGCATCGGAATCGCTTCGATCGCGGCCGCCGCCGACCCAAAGCGCGCGATCAGTTGGGCATAGGTGACGGGGCCGATATTCGCCGACCGGATCAGCCGAAGCCGATCGGCCTGCGCCCGCCCGTCCCCGCCCTGGTCAGCCACTCTTTGCGCCGATGCGCGGTTCAGTGCCGCTCATCAGCCGGTCGATATTCTCGCGGTGCTTCCACAGCACCAGCAGGCCGAGCGCGAGCAGCAGCAGGACGATATCGAATTTGCCGAAATAGGCCGCACTCACCGGCGCACTGATCGCGGCGAGCATACCCGCGACCGAGGAGATACGCAGCGCCCCAAGCAGCCCGAGCCACACCACGGCGTACACGATCGCGCTCGGCCAGTGCAGCGCGAGCACAATCCCCATCAGTGTCGCGACACCTTTGCCGCCCTTGAAGTTCAACCAGACGGGATAAAGGTGCCCCAGAAACGCGCCCGCCGCGGCAACAACGCCGTGCCCGGGAAACAGATATTCGCTCAACACTATCGCGACGGCACCCTTGGCCGCATCGAGCAACAAAGTCGCCGCTGCCAATCCCTTGCGTCCGGTCCGCAGCACATTGGTCGCGCCGATATTGCCCGAACCGATCTGCCGCAAATCCCCGGCGCCCGCAGCCCGCGTCAGCAGCACGCCGAACGGGATCGATCCGAGCAGATAGCCGAGCACAAGCGCGCCTGCGGGCCCTGCCCAAAGATACTCGGTTGCCAAAACTGATGCTCCCCCACGAAACCCCAAGATAGCCGGTCGCGCGCAGGGTGCAATGTCCACGATCGGTCAGCGCGGTTGCCTTGAGCGATTGTCGCGCTAATCCGAAGCCAATGGATCAGCGGCCGCTCCTTTTCTTCGATTCCGGCATCGGTGGGCTGTCGGTTCTGGCTGCAACCCGCGCACTGCTGCCAACCGCGCCAATTGTCTATGCTGCCGATTCGGCTGGATTTCCCTATGGCATTCGAACCGAGGCGGAGATCGCCGCGCGCGTGCCTGCGCTACTCGGGCGGTTGGCCGAACGATATCACCCCCGGCTTATCGTGATTGCGTGCAACACCGCGTCGACAATTGCGCTGGCGGCCGTGCGCTCCGCGCTCGACTTGCCGATCGTCGGCACCGTACCGGCGATCAAACCCGCCGCGCTGATTAGCGCTACCCGCACGATCGGCGTGCTCGGCACCGATGCGACCGTACGCCAGCCCTATGTCGATGATCTCGCGGCGCGCTTTGCCGCCGACTGCACCGTGATCCGCCACGGGTCAGCCGATCTGGTCGAGGCGGCCGAGGCCCGGCTACGCGGGGAGGCGGTTGACCCAGCACGGTTTGCGGCAGCGTTGGATGGGCTGTTCGCCCAACCGGGTGGAGCGGCGATCGACACCATCGTGCTCGCCTGCACCCATTTCCCGCTGGTCGCCGATGATCTTGCCGCCGCTGCTGGTCGGCCAATCAGCTTTGTCGATGGCAGCGCCGGAATCGCGCGCCGGGTCGCGTATCTGACACAAGGCCAGGATTGGCCGGCCAAAGCGCGCACCGGCACCGCAGTTTTCTCGTTACTGGACGACCGCGCCCGCGCGCTCGCCCCAGCGCTTATGGCGCATGGATTGGACGAACTGGCAGCGCTTTAACGCTATTGCTTGCTTGGCGGCGTTTCTGGCTTTGGCGGTTTGGCGGCGGCAAGAACCGCGTCGTTCGTAGCCCCCGAATCGAGCAGCTTCAGCATCGCCAGCGCTCGATTCGCCGGTCCCCCATGCGGGTTGAAGGCAACAGGTGCCAGCGCTCGGCGCGCGCCCTGTCGATCGCCCTGAACCAGTAACTGGATCGCCACCGTTTGCCGCAGGCCATTGTCTTGCGGCACTAGGTCCATGGCGCGAACGAGCCCTTGAACAGCGCTGGCATTAGGGCGTTCGCCGGCGCGACCAAAGGATTCGTAGTATAGGACAAAGGGCAGCGCGAAGTTGGGATCGATGGCATTGGCTTTCAGGTACCAGCGCCGCGCTTCACGCCACACCGCCGGATCGGTTGCTTTCGCCGCCGCTGCCCGCCGCATCGCGACCATCCCCTTGTAAACCAGCGCCATCAGGTTCTTGGGGTCTGCAGCCAAAGCACGGTCACACGCGGCCAGCGCCGCATCGTCGTTATTCGCATCATATTCGATTTCAGCGAGGGCGCGCTGCACCCAGCTGTTCGCCGGATAGGCGTTGCCGACAGCCCGTGCCTTGGGCACCAGGGTTTGCGCGGTTTTGGTATCGACCCCGACCGCCGATCGCAGCCGAAACGGCATCATCGCGGCCTGCCCAGCATCGAGCGGCTGGATCGTTACTGGATCGGCCGGGAGTTTGCCGGGCGGGATAGCCGCCGCAGCAAGGCTGCGCTGATTGCGATACGCACCCAGTTCGCGGTCAAGCTTGGTCAGATCACCGAAAATCTGCTCAGCCGCGGCCAGGCTGGGCACCCCCTGGTTGACCAACTTGATATAGGCGTTGAACTGGCCCGGGCGGGTTTTGCCAAGCATCAGATAATGGGTCAGCAACCACCCGCGCGCATATTTCTGGATCGTTTCAATGTCGTCCAGCGCGCGCTCGTCGCTCGACAGCAGCGCGCGCGCCGCCATGGGGTTGTTGGCCTGAATTTGCTCAATCCGCGCATTGTTGGCGCCACCGATCATGATCGATCCATCGGGGCGAATGATCGCCGTCGCAAAAAACTCAGCGAGACCTTCGGTCACCCAGCCGGGATAGTAATTCTCATTGTTGCTGAGGGTGACGTGATGGGCATATTCGTGAAACAGGACCAGCTTGGAATTGAATTCGCGATTACCTGCTGCCACCGATTGCGGCGTGACGATCAGCGATCCCGTTGCCGATGGCCGGTAAAAACCGACAACCTGACCGGAACGATCGCGCGCGAGCGACTGGACCGCATCTTCATTGTTGACGACATAGATCGTCACACGATTGGCGCTTTCCGCCTCGTCGCGCGGATTGGGAAACAGGAAACGCATCGCACTGTCGAACCGCTCGAGCTGGGTGGCGAAGTCCTTCAGCGCACTCGGCGACATATCGGCATAGATCAGGAAGCGCTTGTGGCTCGCCTCCAGCCATTCGGCATGCGCGGCGGCGGGCAGGGCGACACTGGCCAGTAAAACGAGCAGCTTTGCGAAAAATCTTGTCATTGCAGGCCCCGATGCGATCGCATTATCTTATCGGGCAGAGGCTAGAGGCGATAATCGCCTGACGGAAAGTGCTTTTTTGCCAGATGGTGGGTAATGGCGTGCCGGATCGTCGCAAGATGTGCGCTGGAACGCCGTAGCGCCGCTAGGCCAACCCGATCGCGAGCGTGATGCCGCCAAGACCGATCGAAAGTGGGACGCGCAATGAAAGCCACCATGCGGGCGCGATGCCGATTTTCTGGAGCCGCCAGTCGACCACCAGCGACGCGATCAACCCCGACCCCAGCGCGATCATCGACGGGCCGGGCCAGGTGCCGCCGGTTGCCCACGGCCAGGCGCTGGCGAGCGCGATCAGCGAGGGGACGACGGCGGCGACCCACAGCCATTTCGGCGCGCGCTCGCCTGCAGCGGCGGCGAGGCCCCACCAGAGCCCGCCCAGAAAGCTGAAGATCAGCGCGGCATAGGCATAGGCCATCGCCAGCGCGGTGAAGCGCCAGTCGGGGTTGTTCTCCAACAGCACATAGCCTGCCGCCAGTTGTGGTAGCAGTCCGGCGAAACCGAGCAGGCGGGGCAGCGACGGGGTCACAATCGTCAACCCTTGGCAGCGGAGAGCCGCCCGGCCCAGGCATAGCCGCGGTAAAGCGGGGTGAACTGGTCGGTGAGGCCATGCGCGCGCGCGATTTCGCCCAGTACCTCGGGTAGCGCGCGGCGTGGCTCGACGTCGAACTGCGCGAGCCAGCCGAACAACAATCGCTTGAACGCACCCGGCAGCTGCTCCTGCTGGCCGAAATCGACGATATCGAGCCGCCCGCCCGGCGCGAGCTTGCCCGCCCCTTCACGAAGGGCGCCCTGCCAGTCGGGGATCATCGACAGCGTATAGCTCTGGAACACGCGGTCGAACGTATCGACGCCGAACAGCGCTTGCGCATCGAACGCCGTGGCATCGCCCTGCGCCAGCATGATCCGGTCCGACAGGCCAGCGGCGGCCACCTTGGCGCGTGCGGTTTCAAGCATCGCTTCGGAGATATCGATGCCGAAATAGCGCGCATCGGGCCACGCGCGCGCAGCAGCGATCAGGTTGCGCCCCGTGCCACAGCCGATCTCGATCACGCTGCCGCCGGGCGGCGGCGCCAGATCGCGGATCAGCCGATCACGGCCGAGCAGATAATATTTGCGGGTTAGGTCGTAGAAATGGCGCTGCGTCCGGTAGATCGCATCCATATGCCCCGCATGGCCGGTGTCGCTCAGGCGGATTCCCCCAGCACATACAGGTGCACGCCGCCATAGATCGATGAACGATCCCGCTTGGTGTAATCGAGCGACTCCTCGGCCCAATATTTCCAGCGTGACAGGATCGCATCTGGCACGCGGCCGGGCAGGATCGTCTCGACGCCTGCGGTGCGGAACAGCACGCGCGCATTCGGCTTGGCAGTCCGGGTAATCTCTGCCCAGAGGTTGGTCAGAATCTCGTCGGTCATCCAGTCCTGCGCATCAAGCAGGACATAGCGATCAAGCGAGGTATCGGGCATTTCGCGCAGATACTCGATGAAATTGGCGTGGCGCACCTCAACCCGATCGACGCGGGCGACGATATCGGTGTAGTTCGCTTCCTGCAGATAGGGCGGCAGCGAGACCGCCGGGCCATCGCCATAGCCGCGGCCAAAGGCCTGCATCGCGAAATAATTGTCCTTCAGGTCAAAATCGCACGCCAGCTTTTCCAGCCGTTCGCGCAGCACCACGGCCATCTTGTTGTCGCCCGCCAGCGCTTCATATTGCGACGGCGGAATGCCAAGGCCAAACAGCGATGCGGGCTGATCGGTCAGCCAGCGGATAAATCCCTTGTCGAACACCGGCGCAATGTCGCGGTCGAAAATCTCGCGCTGTTCCTGCATCGAATTAGCGGCGAGCATCACCTTGGGGTCGACGCCGTTCAGCTTGGCAATGAAATGCGCCGCACCAATGAAATTGCCGAGCAGCCCGCGCTTGTACACGCCCTTGGCAAAGCCGCCGATCCGCCGGCGGCCAATCATATCACGGCCTTCCCAATAACGCTTGGTCGGCTCGTCCAGATGGGGGCGAACATAGCGCTTATAGGCGGCGATGTTTTCCTTGGAATTGGCGCGCGCGAAGAAGCGGTGGAAGGCGGCGTAATCGGGCAGCTCACGCGCCGCGATAAGCTTGAGCTTGTTGAGCGCGATATGCGCGGTGTTCAGGTCAACTGCGGTAATCGCCCGCGGGTTCGCGGTCAGATAGCTCAGGACGTTGCAGCCGCCGGACGCGATCTGGACGATGTGGCAATCGGGGGTAACCGCCAGTGCTTCGAGATCGACTTCCGGGTCTTCCCAGATCTGGGCATAGACAAGCCCGCGAAACGCAAAGGTAAAGGCGCGTTCGAGCAGGCCTTGCTTGCTGAGGTGATCATGGCGGTGAACCGCACTGCGCACAGCTCGGTTTCGCGGGGCTTTCATCACGGGTCTCCTGGGCGCTTCGCTAGCCGCCGATACCGCCACCGCGCGGTAAAGCAAAGCCGTTTCGAATCGCCGTCCCGGGGGGCGATGGCTAACCGGCCTATCGATGCGTAGTAAAAGGGGCCTGCCGCCGAGGGGCGACGGCAGGCCCCGGGAGCCCTGCTTTGGAGGGACAGAAGCTCCATGCCCTTCATGTGCATAAAGGACGGTAGAAACTACGACGCCGCCGCATCGGTGGATGCAGCGGCGTCAAAAGTTTTTGCGCAAAGGCAAAAAAAGTTACGGCAGCAGGACGCCGTCGATCACGTGGATCACGCCGTTCGACTGGTTCACATCAGCGATCGTGATGTGCGCCTTGTGACCCTTGGCATCGGTGACTTCCCAGCCATGATCACCCTTCGAGAAGGTGAGCGTGCCGCCCTGCACCGTGGTGTAGGTTGCCTTGCCGGCATGGGCTGCAGCATTGGCAGCAATCGCGGCGGCGCTGATCTTGCCGGGAACGACATGATAGGTCAGCACGGCGGTCAGCGTGCCCTTGTTTTCAGGCTTCAGCAGCGTGTCGACGGTGCCGGCTGGCAGCTTTGCGAACGCATCGTTGGTTGGCGCGAACACGGTGAACGGACCAGCGCTCATCAGCGTGTCGACCAGGCCGGCTGCCTTGACGGCGGCGACGAGCGTGGTGTGATCCTTGGAATTGACAGCGTTTTCAACGATGTTCTTGGTTGGGTACATAGCTGCACCACCAACCATCGGGTTGGTTTCGCTGGCGACGACGGCACCACCGGCAAGGGCGATAGCGGCGGCAACGAGCGAAAGACGAATTGCTGACTTCATGGCTGAATTCTCCTGCGAACACCCTCTACGAGGTGCGGCTGCATCTACGCACAATGGAGCGATTCGGATGCAGAAAATTTGCGGCCAGCAATCAAAAATAATCGTATTGCGCTTGCGGCCGACATGACGGCGATAAAAACGAGGAATATCAAATCAGCGACAGCGCCCCCTTGGCAACCACCGCCCCGGTGGGCTTGCCGCTGGGCGATCCGCCGACCGGCTCAATCGTTACTGCCAGCGTCGCCCCTTCAGCAAAGCGCACACGATCGGCCTTGTTGATGGCGACGGCGGTTGATTGGCTCGAATGCAGCACGCCCAGTGAATGCGGCGTCCCGCCAACCGGTATCACCCACAGCTCGGGGCTATGCCCAGCATCGACCAACGCTGCCGCAGCGACGCGCAGGTTGCCCGTGGTCGGATCGAAAACCGCGGCAACGGCCTGACCATTCTCGACCGGTGCGATTTGTGCGACGAGCAACGGACGGGGCGTTGATGCCGCGCCTTTCTGCGCGATCTGCGGCCCCTTTGAGCCTGGAACAGGCGCAGGCCCCGACGTCAGCACTAGCGCCAGCAACAATGTTGCCGCAATGCTGCTCGCCACCGCAATACCGCGCCACAGGCGAACGGGGCTGTCATCATTCGCGGCGGTTGAAATGGGGGACAATGCGCGCTCGATCCGGGCCAGCCCATCGGCTGGGGCGGCAACATCGGGCACGGCATCAAACAACAGGCCAAAATGCGCGCGCCATGCTTCAACCTCCGCCGCGAAAGCGGGATCGGCGAGCGTGCGGCGCAGCGCGGTAGCGCGCTCCTCTCCCTCCAGCAACCCAAGTGCGAGCTCAGCGGCGGTCATCGGTACCTCAGGGGTCATGTCATCAGTCATCGCTGATGCACTCCTTCAGCCGTTGCAGCCCGCGACGGACCCAGCTCTTCATTGTGCCCAATGGCACGCCCTGGCGTTCCGCGAGCTCGGCATAGGTGACACCGTCGAAAAAGGCCGTGCGGATCGCGAGCCGCTGGCGATCCTCCAGTGCATCAAGGCACAAATGCAGGCGCCTTGTTTCGCCATCGGCCAGCATCATGTCGCTCGCAATCGGGCGATCATCGGCGATATCGGGAGCTTCGTCGAGCGGGGCGGCGGGGCGGCTGGTTTGCGCACGGCGCCAATCGATCGCGCGGTTGCGCGCGATCGTGGCGAGCCAGGTTACCGGGCTCGCGCGGCCGGGTTCATAGCCCGCCGCTCGCTTCCAAACCGTCAGATACACTTCCTGCAACACATCTTCCGCTGCCTGCCTCTCGCCACAGATACGCAGGCAAATGCCAAAAAGTTTTGAAGATGTGAGCGCATAGAGTTCTTTTAGTGCCGCACGGTCCCCAGAACCGGTCCGAATTAGGACATCGGCAAGATGTGCCCGGGCGGCAACAGGGTCTTTGGCGGCGCGCATGATCACGCTCTGCCTAGCCGCCTGCGACCGCCCCGACAATTGCTTAGTCGATAATGATGGCCGCGTTATTTGGGCGGCAATGCCCCCGCGGCGGGCCAGTCGGTCTTGCCGACGCGGTTGAGCGTCATTTCGAAAAATTGCTGCGGCGGCCGGCCCGGCATGATCCGCTCCCCCACTTCGCGCCATACCGTGCCGTCATAGGTGGCGGTGTAGCGGATCGTCATCGGTCCCGCCGGAATTTCCCACACATAGCCCTGATCAGAGGGCACGATCTTGAAATCGCCCACCTGCCCCTGGGCATAGGAATGCATCACATAGACGTTCGTTTGGGGATTGAAGGAGATCGTCGCGAAGGCGTTGAATCCCACCGATCCGTCCGGGTTGTACCCCTTGCCCTCCAGCACCCGCACGGTGCCGTCGAGCATTGGCCCGATCCGCTCCGTCTGGGTCACGCTGTGTGCGCCGCCGGGCGATTGCGATGTGGCCGGGCCCCGCCAGGTGCCGTCCATCCAGGCAAACTTGGCCATCGCCGCCCGCTGCTCGGCAATCCGTGCGTCGGGCATTTGTTGGGCCCAAACGTGCGGTACCGGTGCGATGCCGACCATCGTCGCTGCGACCAGAGCCCCCGCCATTACCTTTGAATATCGCTGAACATTTCCCATCCCGATCACCTCCCCTAATTACCTGCCCAAATTGCCTAGCGGAGCGCATCATGGCACCTTGGCGATCATGCCGCGCTTCCTGCCCATTCGTGTCGTCGCACCCGCTGCTGGCAAGCCCGGTTTCGCGAATCGCGTCGCTCGCTTCGCGAAACGCGCACGGGCGTGGCCGGGCATGCCCATTCTCCCCGCCGTCAGCGTTGCCGCAGCCATTGTGATGACGCTGGTCGGTGGCTTTGGCACGGGCGCATTGCCGCTTGATCGTCGGGCGTTGTTTTGGGCGCTGCTGATGCTGGTCAACTTCGCCAAATGGCAAAGCTGGTTCGTCCTGCTGGTGAAGCGGCCGTCCGATTGGACGCGGGCGGCGCTGATCGGCTTTCCGGTGCTCAGTGCCACGCTGCCGTTTGAAATCTCCGGGCTGTTATCGCTGGTGGGGGTGGATGCGCAGATCGGGCTCGGTGCGATATGGGCCAGGGCGCTGGTGATTGGCGCGATCATCTATGTGATGATCATGGTGCTGCGGCGTGATCCCCCTAATGCGCCTACGCCAGTTGTCGCCCCGCCGCCGAGCATGGCGCACCCCCCGATGCTGGCGCGCGCAGGGATTGCGCGGATCAGCGATCTCATCGCTGTCGAAGCCGAGGATCATTATTGTCGCCTTCATCTCGCTACCGGGGGCAGCGTGCTGCTGCACCAGCGCTTCGGCGATGCGATGACGGCGCTGGCCGCGGTCGATGGCACCCAAGTCCATCGCGGCTTCTGGGTGGCGGCCGCCGCCGTCAGCGGGGCCGTGCGCGACGGACGACGCTGGCGGCTGACGCTATCGAGTGGCCTGAACGTGCCCGTCAGCGCGCGCTTTGCCGCCACGGTGCGGGGACGGGGCTGGCTGCATCCTCCCACCGGGTAACCCCTCGTCGGGTTTGGCGACTATGATATGGCAATCGACGCGGCGTTTGCGTAAGGACAAGATCAATCTCTGATCATCTGGAGCCTCTGCGCCGTTTATGCGCCTTGCCATCGCATCCGATCATGCCGCCTTTGCGCTGAAGCAGCTGCTGATCCCATGGCTGGTGGCGCAGGCGCATGATGTGACTGATCTGGGCACGCACGGGCCGGAAAGCGTCGATTATCCGGATTATGGCGCTGCGATCGGTGCGGCAATTGCCAGCGGGTCGGTTGATCGAGGGATCGCGCTGTGCGGATCGGGGATTGGCATTTCGATCGCCGCCAATCGCAACCCGGCGTGCCGCTGCGCGCTCGTATCCGAACCGTTTTCGGCTGAGCTGGCGCGC
The DNA here is from genome assembly GCF_002278865.1 of Sphingomonas sp. 28-62-11. Lineage (NCBI taxonomy): Bacteria > Pseudomonadati > Pseudomonadota > Alphaproteobacteria > Sphingomonadales > Sphingomonadaceae > Sphingomonas > Sphingomonas sp. 28-62-11. The sequence continues at coordinate 47,148 of NZ_NCGB01000028.1, forward strand.
CGCCATAATGATGCCAATGCGATTGCGCTTGGGGCCCGCCTGATTGGTGAGGAAATGGCGCGCGCGTGCATCACTGCATTTCTATCGGCCGATTTCGAAGGCGGCCGCCACCAACACCGCGTTGATAAACTCGGCGCGCCGGTTCTCGAAAGGTCGAACGCATGAGCACCAATCCCCGCACCTTAAGTGATGTGCAGCCCGACGGCTTTTTCACGCGCACGCTCGCCGAAGCCGATGCTGCGGTGTTCGGCGCGATCCGGCAAGAACTGACGCGCGAGCAGACCCAGATCGAACTCATCGCGAGCGAAAACATCGTGTCGAAGGCGGTGCTGCAGGCGCAAGGCTCTGTCTTCACCAACAAATATGCCGAAGGCTATCCGGGCAAGCGCTATTATCAGGGCTGCCATCCGTCGGACGTGGTTGAGCAGCTGGCGATTGATCGGGCCAAGCAGCTGTTCGGATGCGCCTATGCCAATGTGCAGCCACATTCGGGCGCACAGGCCAATGGCGCGGTGATGCTCGCCCTGGTCAAGCCAGGCGAGACGATTTTGGGGATGAGCCTGGATGCCGGTGGCCACCTGACCCACGGTGCCAAGGCCGCGATGTCGGGCAAATGGTTCAACGCGGTGCAATACGGCGTCGATCCGGTCACCCATCTCATCGATTTCGATCAGGTCCGTGCGCTCGCGCTCGAGCATCAGCCCAAGCTGATCATCGCGGGCGGCTCGGCCTATCCGCGCCAGATCGATTTCGCCAAGTTCCGGGCGATTGCGGATGAGGTAGGCGCCTATTTTCTCGTCGATATGGCGCATTTCTCGGGTCTGGTCGCCGCCGGGCTCCACCCATCGCCTTTCCCGCATGCGCATATCGCGACGACGACCACGCACAAGACGCTGCGGGGGCCGCGCGGCGGCATGATCCTGTCGAACGACGAGGCATTGGGCAAGAAGCTCAACTCGGCGGTGTTTCCGGGGCTGCAGGGCGGCCCGCTGATGCACGTCATCGCTGCCAAGGCCGTCGCGTTCGGCGAAGCGCTTCAGCCCGATTACAAAAGCTATATCGCCGCCGTGATCGAAAACGCCAAGGTGCTGGCCGCAACGCTCAAGGAGCGAGGGGCCGAGATCGTCTCGGGGGGCACCGACACGCATCTGGCGCTGATCGACCTCACCCCGCTGGGCGTCACCGGCAAGGATGCCGATGAAGCGCTCGAGCGCGCCGGGATCACTTGCAACAAGAACGGCATCCCGAATGATCCACTGCCGCCCACCAAGACGAGCGGCATCCGGGTTGGCTCGCCGGCTGGCACCACGCGCGGCTTTGGCCCCGGCGAATTCCGCGAGATCGGCCATATGATCGCCGACGTGCTCGAAGGGCTGCGCCAACAGGGCGAAGCGGGCGATCCGGCGGTAGAGGCCGATGTCCGCCAGCGCGTACTGGCGCTCTGCGCGCGCTTCCCGATCTATCCCGAAGGATTGTAAGCATGACCGAAGACGAAAAAGCGCTAACCAAAAAAATGGCGATTGCTGCGGCGATTGGCGCGGTGATCGCAATTCCGGTGCCGTTCGTCGGACCGTTCATCGGTGCGGTGGCCGGGGCGGGCATCACCTATTTTCGCGCAAAGCGCCGGGGCTGAATGCGCTGTCCCTTTTGTGGCCATGAAGACAGCCAGGTAAAAGACAGCCGATCGACCGAAGACGGCGCCGCCATCCGCCGCCGCCGCCAGTGCGAGGGGTGTGCAGCGCGTTTCACGACGTTTGAGCGCATCCAGCTGCGCGAACTGACCGTGCTGAAAAGCGAAGATCGCCGCGAGCCCTTCGACCGCGAAAAGCTCATGCGATCGGTGGCGATCGCGTGCCGCAAACGCCCGATCGACGGCGTCCGGATCGAAAAGCTCGTCACCAGTATCCAGCGCCAGCTCGAAACGCTGGGTGATGGCGACATCCCGTCGACGCGGATCGGGGAAATGGTGATGGACGGGCTGAAGGAACTCGATTCGGTAGCATATATCCGCTTCGCCAGCGTGTATAAGGACTTCCGCGAAGCCCGCGATTTCGAGGAGTTCGCCGGTAATGTGAGCGAAGTGGCGAAGGGGTGAGGGGCTGACCGGTAAATCCGAATTGCCCCCAACAAACCCCTCCCGTTCGGGCTGAGCGAAGTCGAAGCCCACGCGCAACACCTGCCCCGTTCGACTTCGCTCAGGGCGAACGGAGGTTTGGAATCAAGGGATTGGAATGAGTTTTTATGCTTACATGCTGCGCTGCGCTGATGGCAGTTTCTATGTTGGCCATACCGATAATCTCGAGCAGCGTATCGCACAGCATCAGCATGGGGAAATCGTGGGATACACCCAGGGGCGACGACCGGTAAAACTGGTCTGGTCCGAGTATTTTCAGACGCGGCTTGAGGCACTTGAGGTTGAACGTCAGATCAAGGGTTGGACACGTAGGAAGAAGCAAGCATTGATCGACAGCGATTGGGCGACGCTGCATGATGCGGCGATCCCTCCTTCCGAGCGTGCCCTTCGACTTCGCTCAGGGCGAACGGGGGTGGTAGAAAGTTCCAGCGTCCAAAATCCAACTCATAATGATGTTGGCTCTTCAACCGTTCGTGCTGAGCGAAGTCGAAGCACAAGCGCCGATCGCGCCCCGCCCCCCGTCATCGTGCTCGTCCGCCCCCAGCTCGGCGAGAATATCGGCAAGGCGGCGCGGGCGATGCTCAATTTCGGGCTGGTCGAGTTGCGGCTGGTGTCACCGCGCGATGGCTGGCCGAATCCGTCGGCGGGGCCTGCGGCATCGGGGGCCGACACCGTCATTGAAAACGCCGTTGTGTTCGACAGCGTTGCCGACGCGGTTGCCGATTGCGCACAGGTCTATGCCACCACGGTACGCAAACGCGGCGTGACCAAGCCGGTGGTGACGCCCGAGCAAGCGGCGCGTGATATTCACGCCGCCCCTACCCGCGCGGCGATTCTGTTCGGTCCCGAACGCGCCGGGCTGGAAACCGATGATGTGGCGCTTGCCCGCACGATCATCACCGTGCCGATCAACCCCGAATTCGGATCGCTCAACCTGGCGCAGGCAGTGATTCTGGTCGCCTATGAATGGAGCAAGGGGGTGGCGCTCGCCAGTCCCCCCACCACCGAACTGCCCGAACCCGCGCCGCAGGAGGAGCTGGAGGGCATGATCCAGCAGATGGATGTGATGCTCGACCGGGCCGGGTTCTATTTTCCGCCCGATCGCACCCCCGTCACGCGACGAACTTTGCGCACCCTGCTGACCAAACCCGGCTGGTCGAGCCAGGAGGTGCGAACGATGCGCGGGGTGCTTTCAGCGCTGGATAAGCCGCGCGATCGCAGCTAAGTCATTTATATCGAACTTTTTTGAAGCGGATTCCTGTTGATGCGTTATTTGATTTCCCTGCTCGTCCTGATCGCACTGCCAGGCATCGCCCCGGCGCAGGACCCGGCTTCGGTGGCTGCCGAACCAACCAAGCCCGCCAAGGTCAAACGTCCCAAGAAGATCTGCAAATCAGACCCCCGATCGGCGTCGCGGATTGCGGCCACGATCTGCAAGACGAAGGAAGAATGGGAAGGCGTCAGCGCCGTTGAGGGTACTGACGGGACCGTTCGGGGCAATCGCGCCAACTGATCCAGTCGGCGCGCTGATCAGGAATCAGCGGCGGTCGAACGCGTCGAATTCATAGGCGATCGACGCCTCGACCAGCATTTCCCATAGTGCGCCGACCAGCGCATCCGGCACACCCGCCTGTGCAGCCTGCGCGCGCGCATTGGCAATCACCTGTGCCTTGCGAGCTTCATCGCGCACGGCGCTCCGGGTTGGCTTGATGCGGGCGGCGGCGTCCATATAGGCAAAGCGCCGGGCAAGCAGCGCGACGAGCTCACGGTCGACCTGGTCGACCCCGGCGCGGACCTCGGCCATTGTCGAGCAATCGGGGCCGGAAAGGATCGTATCGGTCATGCGACGCGCTTTTGGCGATCCAGCACGCACCTGTCCAGCGTCACGGCCAGCGATACGGGGTACACGATGCCCAGCTTGACTCTGGGACGGGTGGCGGCTAACCGCCCGCCTTCGCAATTGGCCCCGCACCCCGGTGAAGCGGCGGCCCTGCCCTTCGGATCGCCTTTCGGATCGAAACCAGCAGCGCGATGACCGGGAAGCCCTGTGCCACGGTGGCATGGGGCGTTGTTGGCAATTGAAGGAAGAATGATGTCGAAGCGCCAAAGCGCCAAGTACAAGCTCGATCGCCGGATGGGCGAGAATATCTGGGGTCGCCCCAAGAGCCCTGTCAACAAGCGGGAATATGGTCCCGGCCAGCACGGCCAGCGCCGCAAGGGCAAGGTCAGCGATTTCGGCATTCAGCTGCGCGCCAAGCAGAAGCTGAAGGGCTATTATGGCGATGTGACTGAAAAGCAGTTCCGCGCTTGCTATCACGAAGCCGCTCGGATGAAGGGTGATACTGGCCAGAATCTGATCGGCCTGCTCGAGCAGCGGCTCGACATGATCGTCTATCGCGCCAAGTTCGCGCCGACGGTATTTGCCGCACGCCAGCTGGTTTCGCACGGCCACATCAAGGTCAACGGCGTGAAGTGCAACATCGCGTCGCGTCGCTGCTTCCCCGGTGACGAGATCACGCTCGGTACCAAGGCGCAGGAAATGGCGCTGGTGATGGAAGCGCAGAGCCTGGCCGAGCGCGACATCCCCGAATATGTCGCACCAGACGGTGCCGCCAAGATCACCTTCACCCGCGTGCCCACGCTTGATGAAGTGCCCTATCCGGTGAAGATGGAACCAAATTTGGTCGTCGAGTTCTACTCGCGTTAATTCGCTCGTATCGGCGAGAAAAATGGGGCGGTCCTTCGGGGCCGCCCTTTTTTGTTTCGGGCTGGTTTGTGGACAAGCACCTTGTGGCTTGGCACAAGCACGCCGTTCGAATTGCCTGGAGTCTGTTGCGATGCGCGCTGCCCTGTTGCCGATCCTGCTTGCCGCTACTGCGTCCAACGCAAGCGCGCAGACCAAGCCGGATATCTCGCTCGATACGCTGAAGACGGTCACCCAGACCTTGTCGTCCGACGCCTATGAAGGCCGCGCGCCTGCGACGCCTGCGGAGGACAAGACGGTCGCCTATCTGATCGAGCGGTTCAAGGCGGCGGGGCTGAAGCCGGCCAACAACGGCAGCTGGGTGCAGGATGTGCCGCTCGTCGAAATCCTCGCCACCGATGTCAGCCCGATGACGATTGCAGGCGGCAAGGCCCCCGTCACCCTCGCGTACCGGCAGGACATGGTGATCGCCACCTATCGCGTGGTGCCGAAGATCGAGGTGAAGGACTCGCCCGTCGTGTTCGTCGGCTATGGCATCAACGCCCCCGAACGCGGCTGGAACGACTATGCGGGCGTGGACGTGAAGGGGAAGACGGTCGTCATCCTCATCAACGATCCCGACTGGCAAATGCCCGGCAAGGATGGTTTGTTCGAAGGCCGGGCGATGACCTATTATGGCCGCTGGACCTATAAATATGAGGAAGCCGCGCGTCAGGGGGCGGCTGCCGCAATCATCGTCCATGATACCGAGCCTGCCGCTTATGGCTGGGGCGTGGTGCAATCATCCTGGACCGGGCCGCAGCTCGAGCTCGACGAAAAGGGCGATCACCTGAACGAAAGCGCGGCGATCGGCTGGGTACAGCTGGCCAAGGCGCAGGAAATCTTTGCGGGCGCGGGCAAGGATTTCACCGCGCTTGCAGCGGCCGCCAAGCAAAAGGGCTTCAAGGCCGTGCCGCTGGGCGTTACCGCGTCGGTCTCTTTCGCCAACACGATCCGCCGTCAGGCATCGAAGAATGTCATCGGCATTCTGCCCGGCACCACCGCGCCTGACGATGTCGTGATGTATTCGGCGCATTGGGATCACCTCGGCCGCTGCGATGCGGTGAACGGCGATGACATCTGCAACGGCGCGCTCGACAATGCGAGCGGCACCGCGGCGTTGATTGCACTGGCGGAGGCGCACCAGAAAGCCGGTGCGGCGAAGCGGTCATTGGTGTTCCTGGCTGTAACAGCCGAGGAATCGGGGCTGCTCGGCTCGAAATATTATGCCGAACATCCCGTGTTCCCGCTCGCGCGCACCGTCGGCGGCGTGAACATGGACGGGGTCAACATCATCGGCCGGACGAAGGATTTCGTCGTCGTCGGCGCGGGCAAGTCCGAGCTTGAGGACATGATCGTACCGCACGTGAAGGCGCAGGGGCGCGTTCTGGTGAACGAGCCGACGCCCGAGCGCGGCTATTATTTCCGCTCCGATCATTTCAGCTTCGCCAAGCTCGGCGTGCCGATGTTCTACGGCGAAAGCGGCGAGGATCTGGTCGAGGGCGGTACCGCGGCAGGCCATGCGGCGGCAGAGGACTATGTCACCAACCGCTACCACAAGCCGCAAGACGAATATGCCGATAGCTGGAAATGGGACGGTGCGATTGAGGATCTGACGCTGTTTTACGGCCTTGGTCGTGAACTGGCCGATGGTGATCGCTGGCCCAACTGGTACAAGACGGCTGAATTCCGCGCCATCCGCGATGCGTCGCGGGCCAAGCTCAAATAGGCGCGATTGTCATGACGAAATTGGTCCAACCTGCCGAATGGGCGCGGCACAAGGCAGTGTGGATCGGCTTTCCGAGCCATCCCGAATTGTGGCTCGACGATATCGATCCCGCGCGCGAGGAAGTCGTGGCCTTTGCCCGCGCGGTGCATGCCGATGGGGCGGGCGAGAAGGTGATTCTGGTCGCCGCCGATGCCGAGGCGAGCGCCGCCGCGCGCAAACTCGCGCCCTTTGCCGAGGTGATCGTCGAGCCGTTCGGCGACATCTGGCTGCGCGATACCGCCCCGATCTTCGTCTCGCCGCATCATGCGCGCGATTTTCGTTTCAATGGCTGGGGCGGCAAATATGATCTGCCCGGCGATGACGATATCGGCGCGCGGCTGGCGCGGACCCGCCGGGTCGAGGTGGAGGAGTGCCACTGGGTGCTCGAAGGTGGGGCGATCGACGGCGACGGGACCGGGCTGGTCGTCACCACCGAGCAATGTCTGCTCAACCCCAATCGCAACCCCGGTTTCACCCGGCCGATGATCGCCGAGATGCTCAAGCGCGATCTGGGTTTTACCGACATCCTCTGGCTCGGGGAGGGGCTGCTCAACGATCATACCGACGGGCATGTCGATAATCTGGCGCGGTTCGTGGCACCGGGGCGGCTGGCGATCCCGGAGGGGTCGGACAATGATCCTAACTGGCGTGTTTATCAGGTCGCCGCCGAAAAGGCCGAGGCGTTCGGGGTCGATGTCGTCCGCATGCCCTCACCCGGGCGGATCCTGCATGATGAGGAGATCGTGCCGGCCAGCTATATGAACTTCTACATCGGCAATGCGGCGGTCGTGGTGCCGCTCTATGGCGCACCCAATGACAATGCGGCGGTCGATGCCGTTGCGGCGTTGTTCCCCAACCACGATGTCATCGGCCAGCGCGCTGATCACATCCTGACCGGCGGCGGTAGCTTCCACTGCATCAGCCAGCAGATTCCGGGGTAGGAATCATTTCGCGGGATTCCTATTTTTCCGCATCCGTTCGCCCTGAGCGAAGACGAAGGGCAAGCGCAGCGCCTGGGCTTCGACTTCGCTCAGCCCGAACGGAAGGGGGACATCTTTTCTATCCCAAGCGAGGACCAGCATGACCGAGATTACCGTCGCCGCGCTGCAGCTTGCGTTCGGCCCCGATATCGACGCCAACATCGCCAACGTCTCGCGGCTGGTGCGCGAGGCGGCGGCGCGCGGTGCGCAAGTGATTCTGCCACCCGAATTGTTCGAGGGCGAGTATTTCTGCCGGGTCGAGGATGAGGGCCTGTTCGCGACCGCCAAGCCGGCTGGCGAGCACAAGGCGGTGCTGGCGATGCAGGCGCTCGCTGCCGAGTTGCGCGTCACGATCCCCACCAGCTTTTTCGAGGCGGACGGGCCGCATCATTATAATTCGCTGGCGATGATCGGCCCCGATGGTGCCGTGCAGGGCGTGTACCGCAAGAGCCATATTCCCGACGGCCCGGGCTATGAGGAGAAATTCTATTTCCGCCCCGGCAATACCGGTTTCAAGGTGTGGCCGGGGCCTGTCGGAGCCGAACGCGCGACGCTGGGCGTCGGCATCTGCTGGGACCAATGGTATCCCGAGACCGCTCGCGCGATGATGCTGATGGGTGCGGAACTGCTGTTCTACCCCACGGCCATCGGCAGCGAACCGCATGACGAGGGACTCGATACCGCTCGGCTATGGCGTCGCGCGATGGTGGGGCATGCGGTGTCGAACGTGGTGCCAGTGGTTGCCGCCAACCGGATTGGCAATGAACAGGGCCAGACCTTTTACGGCACCAGCTTCATCACCGATGAGCGCGGTGACATTCTGGCCGAGCTTGGCCGCGAGGAAGAAGGCGTGATCACCGCCACGCTCGATATCGATCGGGTGAAGCGCCACCGCGCCGCTTTCGGCTTCTTCCGCGATCGCCGCCCGGAGCTGTACGGGCGGCTCGTGCAGGATATCTAAATCCGACTGCAATAAATCTGAACCAATCCCCCCGTTCGCCCTGAGCGAAGTCGAAGGGCTTGCGCCGCGCTTGGGCTTCGACTTCGCTCAGCCCGAACGGAGAAGGTGGTCGTAGGCGACTCAATTCTGGTTTAGAGTCCCCGGAAACCGACCTTTTCGGTGAGCACGATCGGGCGGCTACAGCCGTCGAGGGTGCGCACCACTGCCGCGATGTGCTGGGCATCGGGTTCCTGCCCGAGGCGCCGCGCGCCGATCGCCTTGCCAGATTCTGCCATCCTGACGCGGTGATCATTACACGCTGGTTTATCGGTCTTGACCGGGGCGGGTTTCTCGCTCGCCGCGGCACCGCCGCTTACCCCAACAGCGGCCATCGCCACTACTGACAGCACCAGAAAGGCACGCATTGCACTCTCCCTTGATTGGTTCGGATGCGATATCAAAAATCGAAAGGGATGTGAATGACTTCATTGACCAACGATGCAACCGTAACAACGCATGGGCCGCTGTCGGTTGCCCGGTTCACGGGCGGCGATGCGGGTCAGTGGCGGGTCACGTCGATTACGGCGGTGCAGGGCGCGACTTTGCCGGTCGCCGGGTTTCTCGACATCAGCAATGCTGGCGAGTCCACCGGCAGCTGCTGGCACCTGCGCGGTACTGCGAGCAATCTTCGCTACACCACCGCTGACGAACGCCGTCAGTTACAGGCGAAACAGGAAGGCCTCGGGCGACCGGCATCGACCAGGGCGGCGCTGATCCCGATCCGCAAATCGGCGGTGTGGTGGGCAATGGCGCAGGATGAACGCCGCGCCGTTTACGAACAGGGCAGCCATTTACCGATCGGGCTGGACTATCTGCCCGGTGTGGCGCGCAAACTCTATCATTCGCGTGATCTGGGCGAGGAATTCGATTTTCTCACCTGGTTCGAATTCGCGCCCGCCGACGAGGCGGCGTTCGATCATATGCTCGATCGGCTTCGGGCGTGCGGTGAATGGGCCTATGTCGACCGGGAGATCGATATCCGCCTGACGCGGATGGACTAACTTGCTTCATAAAACAAAACACAAAACTCCCGTTCGCCCTGAGCGAAGTCGAAGGGCAGGCGCAGCGCCTGGGCTTCGACTGCGCTCAGCCCGAACGGTTTGGGGGCGAGCACGGTTTACCCCTAGCCCCCGTTCCGCACCGCAATCGCCCGCGTGAATACCGCCTCGAACATCTCCGCCGTCAGCCGCCCGGTATTCTGGTTGTAGCGCGAGCAGTGATAGCTATCGATCAGGATGCGGCCATCGGGCATGCGGTGCTCGGCCAGATGCCCGAAGCGTGCCTTGGGCAGTCGCCCGCCGAGAATCTTGACGGCTGACTGATGCGCGATCTGCCCCAGCGCGATGAAGACGCGCGCGTTGGGCAAGCCGCTGGCCTGGCGTTCGAGGAACGGGCGGCAGGTGTGAATTTCAGCCGGCGTCGGCTTGTTGGCAGGCGGCAGGCATTTCACCGCGTTGATGATCATCGCGCCGTTCAGCGCCAGCCCGTCATCCGGCGTCCCCGCATAGGTGCCTGTGGTCAGCCCGAACTTGGCGAGCGTGTTAAACAGCAACTCGCCCGCAAAATCGCCCGTGAAAGGTCGTCCCGTGCGGTTTGCCCCATGTTTGCCGGGGGCCAGGCCGATAATGCCGAGCCAAGCATCCGGATCGCCAAAAGCGGGGACAGGGGCGTTCCACCAATCGGGGAATTCCACGCGCAGTTCTTCCCGAAAGCCGACCAGCCGGGGGCAGAGCGGGCAATCATGCGGGGGCTCAGTGGAGGAAAGCGGGCTTGGCGCGAACATCCACTGGCGATAGGCGGGGCGGATGCCGATGCCAAGCGACGTCCCGCATTATGCGATTGCGCTCGGTGCGAACCGGGTCGGACTACATGGCGGGCCAAGCGCGACCCTGGCAGCTGCGTTGGCCGAGATCGGCGGCGTCATCATCGCCTCGCCGGTGGCGGTCACCGCGCCGGTCGGCCCGTCGATCCGGCGCTTCGCTAATCAGGTCGCGATCATCGCCAGCGACGAAGCCCCGCCCGTCCTGCTTTCACGACTCAAGGCGATCGAAGCGGCATTCGGACGGCGGCGCGGGCAACGCTGGGGGGCGCGCGTTATCGATCTCGACATCATCCTGTGGAGCCAAGGCGCCTGGGCATCGCCCGGACTGACGGTGCCGCACGCCGCGTTTCGCGATCGGATGTTCGTGCTCGGCCCGCTCGCCGCCGTCGCGCCTGACTGGCGCGATCCGGTGACGGGGCTGTGCATCCGGCATTTGCGGGCGCGGCGCGCACGACACCTGCCCCTAATGCCTTGTTGACCGCTTGGAATTGCGCTCCTAACGGCATCCGACACACGCATGGCCGTACGTTGGTCGGGGCCCGTAGCTCAGTCGGTAGAGCAACGGACTTTTAATCTGTAGGTCTCGGGTTCGAATCCCGACGGGCCCACCAGCCGGATCATGCCATGTTGCCAGCCGATACCGTTATCGACGAAGTCCGCCACCCACCTTGGCTGTTCTACGCCGCGGGCGCGCTGGCGCTGGCGGTGATCGTCATCGTGGTGCTCGGGATGACGGTGGCGCGCGGGCAAGGCGCGGCAATCGACCGCGCGATCATGCTGGCAATGCGCCCGCCGTCAATTGTGGACGCCGCCCAATCACACGGCGGTTTCCGGCAAGTGATGATCGATATCACCGCGCTCGGCGGCGGCACGGTGCTGACAATCATCGTTTCGAGCACCGCCGGTTTCCTCGCGATGCGGCGGCATTGGCTGACATTGGGGCTGGTGCTGGGCGGCACGATCAGCGGGTCGTTGGCGGTCGGCATGATCAAAACGCTGGTTGGGCGCCCCCGGCCGAGCGTGATCGATCATCTGGTCGATGCCTGGTCGGCGAGTTTTCCGAGTGGCCACGCCGCCAACAGCGCGACCATCTATCTGACGCTGGCACTGCTGCTGATGCAGATCGTCGAACAGCGTATGGTGCGCTGGTATCTGATCGGGGTGGCGGTGCTGCTCGTCACCGCGATTGGCGTCAGCCGCGTCTATCTGGGGGTGCACTGGCCGAGCGATGTACTTGCCGGGTGGAGTTTCGGTACGCTCTGGGCGCTGGCCTGGTGGTCGTTGGGGGGCTGGATTCGCCTCAGGCGCGCGCAAGGATTGCCTTTGCTGCCTTGAGATGCGGCGCGTCGATCATCTTGCCGTCAAGGCTCAGCGCGCCTGCGCCGGGATTGGCGGCGAACAGGTCTATAATCGCCTGTGCGCGCGCAATTTCGTCGGCGCTTGGTGAAAAGGCGGCGTTGATGACCGGCACTTGTGACGGGTGGATCGCCATCATGCCTGTAAACCCATCGCGCCGCCCCCGCGCTGTATAGGCCGCCAGTCCATCGAGGTCGCGAAAATCGGGATAGACCGTTTCGATTGCGGGCACTCCCGCCGTATGCGCGCCGAACAGGGTGAGCGACCGGGCCAATTGGTACGGCGCGGTATAGCTGCCATCCTCCTCTCGCGATGTGCTCGCGCCGATCGCGGCGGGCAGATCCTCCGCGCCCCAGGTCAGCCCGCACAGGCGTGGCGTGACCCCGCCATAGCTGCCGAGCGCGAACACCGCCGCCGGGGTTTCGGTGGCGATCGGCAGGATCATCGTTTCGCCGGACAGGTGTTGGTCGAGAGCAGCGAGCGATGCGCCACCCTCCGCCTTGGGCAGCACGATGCCGTCGGGTTTGGTGTCGAGCACGGCGGCAAGGTCCGCCTCGGCCAACCCTGAATCGAGCGGGTTGATCCGCACGAACAGCAATTGGCGGCGCGGCGCGGCGAGAAAGGCGGCCACCGCCGTGCGCGCAACCGGTTTGGCAGCCAGCGTCACCGAATCCTCCAGATCGAGGATCAGCGCATCCGCGTCCAGCAGCGCGGCCTTTTCCATGCGATCGGGCCGATCACCGGGCACGAACAGCAGGGAACGTAGCCGCGCAGCGAGTGGGGGTGCAGGCACGGAAACAGCCATCGTCGCTCCAAGGATCATCTTGGCCGGGTGTACCCCGAATTCATCGCTAGTGAACCCTGTCATTGCGCGCTTTCGGCAAGTCGACGCGGACAGCACCTTAGCCGAAGCGTTGCAGGCATGCGGCGAAAGTGTTTGATACTTTATACCATCACATTATAAGCCCGCTCGGCCAAATCAGATGTGTGGAGTCTGTCGATGCGTACGATCTTATTGACTGGTGTAGCGTTGCTGACGCTGGTCCCCATGCCGGCGATCGCTGGGTCAACCGAGGCCAGCGGCATCGGTGCGGCGCCCGTCGCCGCCCCAGCGCCAGCGATCGAGCCCCCCGTCAATCCACAGGCCGAACAGCCGCAAGATCTGATTGTGAGCGCCCCCTTTGAGCGGCGCGAGGATGATGTGCTGCAAGGCACATCGGTCCTGAGCGGTGAGGCACTGACGCGCAGCCTGCGCCCAACGATTGGCGAGACGTTGACCCGGCTGCCCGGCGTTTCGGCAACGTCATTTGGTCCTAATGCGTCGCGCCCGGTGCTGCGCGGATTTCAGGGCGAGCGCGTACGCGTCCTGAACGACGGGATCGGATCGATCGATGTGTCGAACACCTCGGTCGATCATGCTGTGGCAATCAATCCGCTGCTTGCCGAACGGATCGAGGTGCTGCGCGGGCCCGCCGCGTTGCTATATGGATCATCAGCGGTGGGCGGGATCGTCAACGTCATCGACACCCGCATTCCGCGCACGATCCCTGACATGGGCTATCGGCTCAGCGGGATTGGCAGCTATGGCAGCGCCGCGAACGAAAGATCGGGCCAGCTGGCGGGGGATGTCGCGATCGGCAAACATCTCGTCCTCCACGCCGATGGATCGTATAGCCGCACCGGCGATCTGCGCATCGGCGGCTTTGCACTGACCCCCCAGCGCCGCGCCGAAGCGCTGGCGTCAAGCCTGCTCGCCGTCGACCCCACCGATCCTGAGCCGATCGATTTTGCCGGCAACGCCGCGATCCGTGGTCGCCTGCCCAATACCGCCAGCGAGACATGGACGGCAGGGTTTGGCGCATCAATCATCACCGATACCGGCAATCTGGGCATTTCCTACAGCCATTATGACAGCCTGTACGGCGTGCCGATTCGTTACGCGACACTGCCCGGCCAAGGCCAGGAATCGCCCCGACTCGATGTCGTCCAGAACCGCGTCGATCTGCGCGGCGAGGTAGAAACTGGTGGCGACCTGTTTGATCGAATCCGCTTACGCGTCGGCCAGGCGAGGTACCGGCATTTCGAGCTTGAGCCCGACGGCGAAATCGGCACGTCGTTCTTCAACAACGGGCTCGAAGGGCGACTGGAGATCGTTCAGGCCAAGCGCGGCGGCTGGCGGGGCGCATCGGGCGTCCAGTATTTCAATCGCCAGTTCAACGTGGTGGGAGACGAGGCTTTCCTGCCCAAAAGCGAAACCAACCAGACCGGCATTTTCACCCTCCAGCAGTTCGATCTCGGCCGCTTCAAGGCAGAGGCAGGCGCGCGCTATGAATTCAGTGACGCCACGTCGCGCACCCCCGTCGGCGATCTGCGTTTTTTCCGTGGTCAGCGCGATTTCGGTGCCTTTTCGGGTTCGCTCGGCGGGTCATACGGCATTACCGATGGTCTGCGCGCCGGGCTCAACCTGTCCTATACCGAACGCGCGCCTTCAGCCGAGGAGCTTTTCGCCAATGGCGCACATGCGGGCACCCAGGCCTATGAGCTTGGCAGCCCCGACTTCCGGCTCGAACGGTCATGGGGGATCGAAGCAACGTTGCACGCGCATGGCGAAGGCTACAGCTTTGATGCTGCGGCTTACTACAATGATTTCACCAACTATATCTCCGAAAACCAGGTCGATCAGGCGATCTGCGAGGCGGCGGCGGCGCCCAGCGGGCGCGTAGTCGATCTCCCCTGCTTCCAGTTCAGCCAGGCTGATACGCGCTATTTCGGGTTCGAAGCCGAAGGATCGGTCACGCTCGGCCGAGTCGCAGGCTACAAGATCAACGCCGATCTGCTCGGTGATTATGTAAACGCGCAGATCATTGATCTTGGGCCCGTGCCGCGCATTCCCCCTGCCCGCGTGCTCGGCGGGATTGAAGCGCAGTCGGATAGCACCACAGCCCGGGTGGAGGTGGAACACGTCTTCGCCCAAACCCGCCTCGCCGGTTTCGAGACGCGAACGGCGGACTTCACCATGGTCAACGCCTCGATCAGTTTCAGCCCGTTCGGCCGCGACAGTGGCACCAGTCTTGTCGTGAGCGCGAACAATCTGTTCGACGTCGATGCCCGCCGCCACGCGAGCTTCCTGAAGGATTTCGCGCCACTGGCGGGCCGCGATATCCGGGTAACGGCGCGCTTCGGGTTCTAGGAAGCCGTCCGCTCCGCGAGTTTGCGCTCCCAGGCCAGCGCATGCGTCACGATCGTATCGAGATCGTCTAACGCTGGCCGCCAGGGGAGGGTTGCGAGGATCTTGCAGTTGTCGGCGATCAGTGCATCGGGGTCGCCCGCGCGGCGGCCTTCGTAGCAGCGATCGATCGTGCGGTTGGTGACGCGGTCGACAGCATCGAGTACGTCGTTGACCGAATAGCCCCGGCCATAGCCGGCGTTCATGATGTGGCTGTCCTCGGGTTTGGCGATCAGCAGATCGAGCGCATGGACATGCGCGGCGGCGAGATCGCTGACATGGATATAGTCACGCACGCCGGTGCCGTCGGGCGTGGCAAAATCGGTGCCGAAGATCGACACGTGATCACGCTTGCCTGTCGCTGCTTCTACCGCGACCTTGATCAGATGGGTGGCGCCCGCGGTCGATTGCCCGGTCCGCCCTTCGGGATCGGCACCGGCCACGTTGAAATAGCGAAGCGCGCAGAAATTCATCGGGTGCGCCGCCGCCACATCCCGCAGCATCGCCTCAGTCATCAATTTGGAGGTGCCATAGGGATTGATCGGGCGGGTCGGGCTGTCTTCCTGCACCGGCACACTATCCGGAATGCCATAGGTGGCGGCGGTCGACGAGAAGATGAAATGCGGCACCGCGCAGGCGACCGCGCTTTCGATCAGCGCGCGGCTGGCGACGGTATTGTTGCGGTAATATTTGAGCGGATCGCTGACCGATTCAGGCACCACGACCGATCCGGCGAAGTGCATCACCGCAACCACGCCGTAATCGCGCATTGCGGCGCGGACGGCGGCATCATCCTCGATACTGGCCTCGATCAGCGTCGCGCGCGGATCGACCGCCCATGCGAAGCCGGTGATGAGATTATCGATTACGACGACCGGCCACCCGGTATCGAGCAGCGCCAGCACCGCGTGGCTGCCGATATAGCCCGCCCCGCCCGTGACCAGTACCGAACCCTTTTGCATCATCACCGCTCCTGTTTCGCGCAACTGCCCTAGCAAGGGTGATTGTCTGGCGCGACCCCGTGCCTATCTATCAACCCAGATGTTAAGGAGCCCAACATGACGACCGAAATCGCAACCTTTGCTGGCGGCTGCTTCTGGTGCACCGAAGCGGTGTTCAACGACGTGATTGGCGTTGAAAAGGTCGAAAGCGGCTATATCGGCGGATCAGTGCCCAATCCCACCTACCGCCAGGTCTGCGGCGGCGATACCGGCCATGCCGAGGCGATCCGCATTACGTTCGATGCCGATCAGCTGACCTATGGCGATCTGCTCGACATGTTCTTTGCGACGCATGACCCGACGACGCTCAACCGCCAGGGCAATGACGTCGGCACGCAGTATCGCTCGGCGATCTTCCCGCATTCCGAAGAACAGCGCGCCGAAGCGATTGCCGCGATCAAGCGTGCCTCGGCCGATTGGCCCGCGCCGATCGTCACAACGATCGAGCCGCTGTCCGAATGGTATGTCGCGGAGGATTATCACCAGGAATATTGGGGCGGCGACGGCCAGCGTAACCCCTATTGCCTCGCCGTCATCCCGCCCAAGCTCAACAAGCTCCGCAAGAGCTTTGCAGCGCGCTCGAAATCGGCGCAGACTGTCGGCTGACAGGCTGCTGGGGGCGGCTGGAGGGGGGAGACTGCTGCATGCTGGTGACCGAAGCGCAAGCCGATCTTCGGCGGGCGTATGTGAGCGGTGGCCCGGGTGTGCTGGTGTCGTCGGCCGTGTGGTTCATCGCCGCGTGGGTGCAGCAAACCCAGGGCATCGCCCTTGGCTTTGTCGCGCTGTTCATTGGCGGCATGGCTATTTTCCCGGTCTCGAAGCTGATGTGCCGGTTCGTTTTTCGGCGCGAAAATGAATCATCCGCCAACCCGCTTGGCATGGTCGCGCTGGAAAGCACCGTCGCAATGATCGGCGGGCTGTTCGCCGCCTGGCTTTTTCTGTCGTCAACGCCGATGCTGGTGTTTCCCATCGCGGCGATCGCGGTCGGCACGCATTACGGGGTGTTCAAGACGATCTATGGCGATCGGACCTTTTGGGTGCTGACGGCGGTGATCACGGCAATCGGCTTTGCCGATATCTACGCAGCACCAATGCGCGGCGCGACGGCATGGTCGGTCGCGGTCGTGGAACTCGTCTTTGGCCTGTTTCTAGTGGCGCGTACGATGGGGCGTAGTGCGACTTGAAGCCATCTAGAATATTGATGCGTTGAGGCACGATCTCCCGTCTTCCCGTCACCGCGAGCTTATACTAGGGTAACAGGGATGGGCTGGAAGGCGACCTGTGCCATCCACGCACGCCGTCCTCCAAAAAAACCACCCCCTCAAAATATCCCCAGAAACTTCTTCCGTTGTTCCTTTTTCTGGCCCTTGGTGCGGTTGCCGTTTTCCGATTTGGCGGTGGTGCCGCGGCCGACATCGTCACGCGGCGTGCCCTTGGTCGTGCGCTGGGCCGTTGCGGTGGCACCCGCCAGAATGGGGCCGCATGCCGCCGCCTTGGCATCACCGACATCGACAAAGGCGAGCACCGACGCGAGCGGCGTCGCCACCACACCGAGCGCCACAGCAGCACCTGCGCGCGCGAACAGATCGCTGCTGATCGGATCAATCGCAGGGGCAGCGAAGTAACCCTTCACGGCAACGGGGGACTGGGCCGACAACAGGCTGAACTTCTTGCCATCCGCGCGGAAGGACAAATCGATCGCTTCGTTGCGGAAGCTGAAGCCGCCACGTCCGACCATTACGTTTTTTCGCGTATCGATCAGGATCGGATCAGCCGCCGCGATCCCGCGTCGCACGGTGAAACCGATGAGCCCGCAATTGATCTGCACCGGTTCCTTCAGCCGACCCTGGAGCAGCTTGTAGAAATAAGTGCCGACATCGAGTTCAGAGAGCTGCACGTTGCGTGTCCAGAAACTCCCCTTGGGCAGGATGACGGCGATGCGGCCATTAGCGGTGCTGAGCGAATCATGCACGCTGTTGCCCGTGCCAGTCATCTTGATCCGCGCCTTAACCGTGCCGCTCGTCCCCGATTCCTCCACCCCGAACCCCGCAAGCAGCACGCCCATCGGCGTGGGCGACAAGCGGATATCGTAATCGGTGAACACCGGATCACGTCGGGCATTGATCGCGATATCCGAACTGACCTTGCCGCGCGCCAGATCGAACGTCAGCGGAGAGAGCGTCAGCAGCCGATCATCGAGCGTTAGCATCATCGCAATGTTCGATACTGGCAGGCTCTTGGCGCGCACCCGCCGCACCGAATAGCGGACATCGGCGTCGAAATTCTTGAGCGATTCGGTGCGAAGCGGCGCATCAGGCAGCAAACGCGGGGCACGCCCCACCTTGGTCACCGCTCCCGCCCCGCCCTTGGCGGCGATCAGATCGGGATTATAGCCAATGAAGGGCGCGATATCGATAATGTCGAGCGTGCGGGTGGCCAGCGTCGCGGTCAGCAACAGGCGCGGCTCGCGCATCGTCACCGTCAGCCGCCCTGCCAGATCGCTATCGCCGAACCGCCCGGTCAATTGAGTGAAACGCCACTCACTACCGGCCTTGGTGAGGGCTGATCGCAGCCGATAGGCGCGGGTTTCAGGCACGGCGATGCCGGCGACGTCGAACAGATCGGCAATGTTGCGACCCCGGACATCGACGTTCAGTTTCGCGCCCTCAAGCTCAGTCGCGCCGGGCAGCGTGCCGGTGATGTCGGCCACGGTGCGGGCGGCGCGGATGTTGATCGCGAGCTTGTTCTCACCACCGGCCATTGTCGCATTGGGTGAGAGGAGCGCGCCCGACAGCGCGAATGGCGTACCGCTCGCAGTGCCCGTCCCTGCGAATCGGATATCGTTGGTCAGCACCGTGCCCGCCGCACGAATCGTGCGCACGGCGATGTCGGCGGACAGCTGATATTTGGGATCACGGTAGCGGATTTCCGTGCCCTCAACGATCGCGCGGCGGATCAGCGGGATGTCGAGCGGCTTGCCATCGGTCACGAAAGTCCAGCTGTTGCGCTGGTGTGCGCGGTCCCATTGCAGGTCGATCTTGCCGCCATCAAGATTGAGCCAGTTGAACCGCCGCTCGCCGAACAGGAAGCTCGAGGTGGCGATATTCGAATCGATCGCGCGGGCTTCGAAGAAATTGCGCGGGCCCGCCCAGGCGGGGTTGGAAACGGTCAACCCTTCGGCATAGAATTTGGCATCGATGATATTGAAATAGAACTGAAAATCCCCGCCAACGCGCACCTGACGCTGGCTCATCTGGCTGGCGATTCGCTCAAACGGGGTCTTCAAGAAGCGCCCCTTGGTGACGAACAAGACCACCCAGGCGAGCACGATCAGGCCGATCAGGCTGGTGACCACCGCGATGATTGCAGCAACCGGCGTACCGATACGGATCGAACTGCCAGTCCAGCGCGGCCAAGCGCGGGTGGCCTTCCACGCCGGAAAATCATGATAACTCATCGCGTATTAACCGCGGGGCTGCGCGAACGTTCCAAGTCTCCGCTGGTTCACGCCCGGTTGCCAACCGACCAACCTTCGTCTAAGCGCCTCGTCTTTCCGCGAGTAAGAGGAACTGCCCGGCCGGTATGGGCTGCCGTGGCCGTTCATAAATCGTCGCGCAAACAAGGAGACGAAAATGCCCAAACTCAAGA